>JBEDFH010000013.1:0-8342 GCA_041175265.1 Pseudomonadota bacterium
AAGGAAGTACATACGGAATGAGTAAAACGCTGTCACAAACACACCTGCAAGCACCGCATAATAGGCAAATGTGCTACCAGGAATGTGTGACATTTTCGCAGCTTCAATAATCGAATCTTTTGAGTAGAAACCCGACAAGAACGGAGTGCCAATCAGCGCTAATGAACCGATCAAAGACGTGAGCCAAGTGATCTTCATGTACTTGCGCAAGCCACCCATATTGCGGATATCTTGATCATGATGCATACCCATAATCACAGAACCTGCGCCAAGGAATAACAAGGCCTTGAAGAAAGCGTGCGTCATCAAATGGAAGATCGCCACTGAATAAGCAGATACGCCCAAAGCAACCGTCATATAACCCAATTGTGAAAGCGTTGAGTACGCGACCACGCGTTTAATATCGTTCTGGATGATGCCTAAGAAACCCATAAACAAGGCAGTAATAGCACCAATGACCAATACAGTTGAAAGCGCTGTTGTTGATAACTCAAATAACGGTGACATACGTGCCACCATAAAAATACCTGCTGTCACCATCGTTGCCGCGTGAATCAATGCAGAAATCGGCGTTGGGCCTTCCATTGAATCTGGCAACCAAACATGAAGTGGCACTTGCGCTGATTTACCCATCGCACCGATAAACAAGAGAATGCAAATCATGGTCATCAGAGACCATTGTGTGCCAGGAACAACACTCACCCACATATCAGCAAGTTCTGGCGCACGCTGGAAGACTGTTGCGTAATCTAAGCTACCAAAGAAGAATAAGACCATGCCGATGCCGAGCAAGAAACCAAAGTCGCCCACACGGTTTACCAAGAATGCCTTTAAATTGGCATAAATTGCTGTTGGGCGTGTAAACCAGAAACCAATCAACAGATAAGACACCAAGCCTACCGCTTCCCAACCGAAGAACAATTGCATGAAGTTGTTAGACATCACCAACATCAACATTGAGAAAGTGAAGAGTGAAATATAGCTAAAGAAACGACGGTAACCTGCATCTTCGTGCATGTAACCAATGGTGTAAACGTGCACCATGAGTGATACAAAAGTCACCACCAACATCATCATGGCAGTTAATTGATCAATTAAGAAACCTACCTCAAAACGAATATCGCCAGAAGTTAGCCAGGTATATACCGTGCCGTTGTATGTATTGCCTTTCAGCACATCTAAGAACACCAATACAGATAAGGCAAAAGCACCGCCAACACCTAAAATCGTGAGAATATGTGCGAAAGCACGTGGCAATAGTTTTCCTGATAAGCCAACAATCGCAGCTGCGACCAATGGCAACAAAGGAATGAGCAAATAAATGGTTTGCATAGAAATGTTATTCATTGTTTCTGGTTCAGCCCGTGGCTAGCCTTTTAAACTATCTAGATCGTCAACGTTAATGGTGCGTAAATTACGGAACAACACCACTAAAATCGCAAGACCAATGGCAGATTCAGCAGCTGCCACTGTCAAAATAAAGAACACAAACACCTGACCAGCAATGTCATTGAGGTAATGTGAGAACGCTATAAAATTCAAATTCACCGCTAGCAACATCAACTCAATCGCCATCAATAAAATAATGACGTTTTTGCGATTTAAGAAAATACCAACCACGCTAATTGCAAAGAGCAATGCGCCAAGAATAAGGTAATGAGACAAACTGACCATTATGAAGCCGCCTTTTCATCTTTTGCAGATACTTCAACTTCTGCAGGCATACTGACTATACGAACACGATCAGCACGTTTTACACGCACCTGGGCTGCAGGATCGATAAATTTAGAATCCTTACGATCTCGCATAGTCAATGCAATCGCCGCAACAATCGCAACCAACAACACAACCGCGGCCAATTCAAATGGCAATAAATATTCTGTATATAAATGCATGCCTAATTCAGCCGTATTGCTGTAATCCGCGGCATGAGGCGCGGGCGGTGCGTACATCGCCGGGCCAAAATATTTAGTGCCTAAAATCATCACCATTTCAGCCGCCATCAAAGCGCCAATGGTGCCGGCAACTGGCAAGTAACTCCAAAAACCTTCACGCAGTTTGTCGAGGTTAATATCCAGCATCATCACCACAAAAAGGAATAGCACCATCACAGCACCCACATAAACCAATACTAAGGCAATCGCCAAAAACTCGGCTTCTAGCAACAACCAAATACCAGCGGCAGTAAAGAACGCTAATACTAAGTAAAGCGCAGCATGCACTGGGTTACGTGCGGTAATCACACGCAAACCTGCGATCAGTAGAATCGCTGCGAGTGCATAAAAAACGTAATCTTGAAAAATCATGACTTCATCGCCTTATCTAAATTTAGCGTCAGC
Organism: Pseudomonadota bacterium; assembly: GCA_041175265.1. Lineage (GTDB taxonomy): Bacteria > Pseudomonadota > Gammaproteobacteria > Burkholderiales > Methylophilaceae > Methylopumilus_A. Next base: position 2,340 of record JBEDFH010000013.1, read on the forward strand.
TGCACGGTCGGCAGCAATTTGCGCTTCATTTTTATCGCCCACTTCGAGCAACATCTCTTTGGTATAAAGCAAATCACCGCGTTGTTCACCGTGGTAATCGAAAATACGTGTTTCAACAATAGAATCCACTGGGCAAGACTCTTCACACATGCCACAGAAAATACATTTGGTTAAATCGATATCGTAGCGTGTAGTACGACGAGTATTGTCTTCGCGTTGCTCAGACTCAATCGTAATTGCCATCGCAGGACAAACTGCTTCACATAACTTACAAGCAATACAACGCTCTTCACCATTTGGATAACGGCGTAAAGCATGCAAACCTCTAAATCGAGGTGACATCGGCGTACGCTCTTCAGGGAATTGCACCGTGATTTTGCGTGAGAAGAAATAACGCCCAGTCAGCGCCATGCCTTTCAGCAGCTCCACCAGCATCAAACTTGAAATAACTTGTGTAATTTTCTTAATCATATTTTTCACATACTCGTCCCATTAGTGGAACAAATAGCCCCAAGGAGTTTGCATCATCGCGCCAACGACAATAATCCAAACCAATGTGATTGGAATAAACACTTTCCAACCTAAACGCATAATTTGGTCATAACGATAACGTGGGAAAGTCGCACGGAACCACAAGAAGAAGAACAGCAAGAAGCCAACTTTAGCCAACAACCATAAGAAGCTGTCAGGAATGAGTGATGGCACTGGAGATAACCAACCACCCAAGAACATAATGGCAGCTAACATCGCTACCAAAATCATATTCGCATATTCAGCTAAGAAGAACACTGCAAACGCCATCCCTGAGTATTCAACGTGGAAGCCTGCCACAATTTCTGACTCACCCTCGGCCACGTCAAATGGCGCACGGTTAGTTTCAGCGACTGCACTAATGAAATACACCACGAACAATGGGAATAATGGCAACCAGTACCACTCAAAAATACCACCAGATTGCGCGAGTACGATCTTGCCAAGATTCAATGAATTGGCGCACATTAAAACGCCAACCAAAGCAAAGCCCATCGCGATTTCATAAGAAACAATTTGCGCTGCCGAACGTAGCGCACCCAAGAAAGCGTATTTAGAGTTAGAGGCCCAACCTGCAACAATCACACCGTACACTGCCACTGAAGTCATGGCCAAGATGTAAAGCAAGCCAGCATCCACATCCGCCAGCACCATGTCCATATCAAATGGCACCACTGCCCAAGCTGCAAATGCAGGTGCAATCGCCAATACTGGACCAATCAAGAACAAGGCTTTATTAGCTTCTGAAGGAATAATAATCTCCTTCATCAGTAATTTAATGCCGTCAGCAAGCGGTTGTAGTAAGCCAAAATAACCTACACGGTTAGGGCCAATACGCACTTGCATAAAACCGATCACTTTACGTTCAGCAAGCGTGAGGTAAGCTACACAACCCATTAAAGGTAAAACGATGGCAACAATCTTAATCAGTGTCCAACCTGTAATGGAAACAGCTGGCCAATAGCTACCGAACTGTAGTGCCATCCAATTTAATAAAGGCTGCATTAATTCAATCATGCTTTGCTTACCTCAATTTCGCCCATCATCTCGCCAAGCGCACTGGTTTCAGGATGTGAGCCAATCACGCGGACAACTCTCTTCGCGAGACGGTTATCAAGTTTCACTGGCAACTTCAACTTGCCTTTACCCTGTTTAACTACCACTTGATCACCTTCTTGCACACCAAGCTGAGCCATCAAGGCTGCGTTCATTCCCGCGACTGCTTTTACCGCATACTTGGTTTTTTGTAATGGTGGTGAACGACGTACAATCGCGTCCATTTGGAATTGAGGCACTTCACCCAAACGTTGAAGCGCAGTCTCTTTTTCCATCACCTTAACGTCGAACAAGACGCGTAAGTTGTTATTCAAGCGACTCCAAACCACTTTAGATGGCTTCTCGCCACCAAAAATCTCATACTTAACTTCTTCACTGCTCTCATAGTCAAAGCCGCTCAAGCCCAAAGTATTCGCTAATACACGTAATACTTTCCAAGCTGGACGACATTCACCTAAAGGCCGAACTGCCGCAGCAAAGCTTTGCACACGACCTTCCATGCTCATACGTGTGCCTGAAGTCTCCGTAAACGGTGCGATTGGCAGCAACACATGTGCATTTTCCAGGGCTTCTGATTTGTATGAAGTTAATGCAATCACGCACTCTGCTTTTGCCATTGCTTGTTTCGCTAAAGCTGCATTACTGCAATCCAACTCCGGCTCAACATTCAATAAGACATACGCTTTTCTTGGTTGCTCTAACATGCTCTTGGCATTTAGTGCACCCTGGCTAGGCAATACACGCGCCAAATCCAAACCGATACGATTTGATGACTCAAAAAGAATGCCGAATGTCGCGCCGCATAGTGAAGAAATTGCTTCAGCTAAAGTGTAGATTTCTGCGTAACGTGGATGATATTGCGCAATGTTGCCTAAGAAAATCACGCTCTTAGGACTAATCAAATCGAAATCTTTACCATGACCAGCTAGGCTCTCTGCAATCGACTGACTATTTTCACGAACCGTCACACCTTCCAAAATATCGCTAATCGATTTTGGTAAGCAAAGTGAAAGACGTTGTAAACCAGACATCGCTTTTAAGATCTGTGCGAGTACGTTCACCATATCGTTAGGTGAGCAAATCGCTTTATGGCTTACATTGATTAATTGGTCATCATCCATAGGATTGACCATAGAAAGCTCTGCGCCCTGAGCAACAGCTTTACGAATACGCTGAGCAATCAATGGATGCTCATTGCGTAAGTTACTACCAATGACTAAGAAGCGATCCATATCTTGCACATCGCTGATGTTACAGCCCATCCATGGGGTCCCTTGGAAGCGGCCGTCTAAACGGAAATCGCTACGACGTAAACGATGATCAACGTTACCTGACTTTAAAGCTTTAGCTAGTTTCTTAACGAGGAAACCTTCTTCCATCGTGCTATTTGGAGAAACTAAAACACCTAGATCAGCTGGGTTTTCATCGGTAATTTCTTTGATATGACGTGCAGCGAATTCAAGCGCTGTTTTCCAATCCGTTTCATGCCATTCGCCATGATGTTTAATCATCGGCTTAGTCAAACGATCTGGACTGTTTAAACCTTCGTAAGAGAAACGGTCGCGGTCAGACAACCAACACTCGTTAATGCTCTCTTTTTCACGTGGTAACACGCGCATGACTTTGTTGTCTTTAACTTGCACTTCAATGTGCGAGCCCAAGCCATCATGCGCGGCAATTGATGGACGACGTGTCAATTCCCAGCTACGAGCTGAGTAACGGAATGGCTTGCTTGTTAAAGCGCCTACTGGGCATAGATCAATAATGTTGCCTGACAACTCTGACTCAACACTCTTGTCCACATAAGCCATAATTTCAGCATGCTCACCACGACCAACTAGGCCTAGCTCTTGCATACCACCCACTTCTTTTAAGAAGCGAACACAACGCGTACATTGAATACAACGCGTCATATCAGTGCTGACTAATGGTCCAATATTTTTATTGAGAACCACTCGCTTTTCTTCGGTGTAGCGTGAACCACTCGCACCATAAGCAACTGCAACGTCTTGCAAATCACACTCGCCACCTTGATCGCAAATTGGGCAATCTAAAGGATGGTTAATCAGCAAGAATTCCATCACACTCTTCTGTGCTTCGATGGCTGATTTTGAACGAGTAAAAATTTTCATGCCATCAGCAACAGGCGTTGCACAGGCTGGCAATGGTTTGTTGAATTTCTCAACTTGCACTAAACACATACGGCAGTTTGCCGCGACTGACAATTTCTTGTGATAACAGAAACGTGGGATTTCCACGCCAAGCTGATCAGCTGCGTCAATAATCGTGGTGCCGTGATCGACTTCGACTTGTTTGCCGTCTATTTCAATTTTCAACATATTATTTACCTGTCACCATGGATTTGCCATGCTGAATGTAGTATTCAAATTCTGGTCTAAAGTGTTTAATAAAACTCAGTACTGGCGTTGCTGCAGCTTCACCTAAGGCACAAATGGTACGGCCTGAAATGTTATTGCTAATGTCTGTCAGCAAGTCCAAATCTTCCATCTTGCCTTCGCCATCTACAATACGTTTAATCACGCGATATACCCAGCCAGTGCCTTCACGGCATGGCGTACATTGGCCGCATGACTCTTCGTAGAAGAAATAAGACAAACGTTTAAGTGCAGTCACCATACAAGTGGTGTCATCCATCACAATCATTGAACCCGCACCAAGACTAGAACCCGCTTTTGATAAGCCTTCATAGTCCATGGTTGCACCAATGATGGCAGATGCTGGCAATACTGCCGTTGACGGGCCGCCTGGAATGACCGCTTTAAGTTTGCGACCCTTCCAAATACCGCCAGCCATTTCTAACAAATCAACAAATGGCATCCCCATATTTACTTCGTAATTACCTGGTTTTTCGACATGACCAGATACAGAGAATAATTTAGTACCGCCTGAGTTTGGCACGCCTAAGTCTTGGAAGGCTTGACCGCCATGTTGCAAAATCCAAGGGATAGAAGCATAAGATTCTGTGTTATTCACATTGGTTGGTTTACCAAACACGCCATAACTCGCTGGGAATGGTGGTTTGAAACGTGGCTGACCTTTTTTACCTTCGATTGACTCAATCAATGCAGTTTCTTCACCACAAATGTAAGCGCCATAACCATGCACTGCATACAAATCAAAACAGAAGTCAGTGCCAAATAGGTTTTCACCTAAATAACCCGCTTTACGCGCATCCGCTAAAGCTTCTTCAAAAATTTCATAATCTTGCCAAATCTCGCCATGGATATAGTTGTAACCAACACGCGCACCCAAGGTGTAAGCGGCAATTGCCATGCCTTCAATCAATTGATGTGGGTTATAACGAATAATATCGCGGTCTTTAAATGTACCTGGCTCGCCTTCATCGGTATTACAAACCAAGTACTTAGTACCGTCGTAATAACGTGGCATAAAGCTCCACTTAAGACCTGTTGGGAAGCCAGCACCGCCGCGACCACGCAAGCCTGAAGTTTTGACTTCAGTAATAATATCTGTGGCTTTTACTTTGCCAGTAACAATACGTTTTAGCTGTGCGTAACCGCCCAACTTTTCATAATTCTTCAGACTACCTGGATTTGCTTCAGTTGAAGCAGATAGCGTTTGAAGCGTCACTAAAGTTTGTTTGCTTAAATCAGTGACGACAGGCTTTTTATGCAAAGACATTATTTCAAGCCCTCCAAAATCTCATCCACTTTTGCAGGGGTTAAGAACTCATGCATTTCGGTATTGTTAATGTGCATCAATGGGGCACCACCACAGCAACCCATACACTCACCCTCTTTTAGGCAGAACTGACCATCTTTGGTCACTTCGTTAAAACCCACTTTGAGCTTTTTCTGTAAGTGATCAACGATTTCGTCTGAGCCACGCAACATGCAAGAGATGTTGGTACAAATCGTAATCTTATGTTTGCCTACAGGTTGTAAGTCATACATATTGTAGAAAGTTGCTACTTCTAAAGCAGCGATTGCTGGAATGCCTAAGTATTCTGCAACGTAAGCGATGGTTTCTTTAGAAAGCCAACCCTTTTCCGTTTGCGCGATGCGCAATGCAGACATCACCGCACCCTGGCGGTTTTCTTTTGGATACTTAGTTAATTCGTATTCGATTTTATCGAGAGATGCTTTAGACAGCATTGTGCAACCCTAAAAACGTTAATTTTGAATTTAAAAAAGCTAAAGTTCTAAACCAGGCAAGACGCACAGCAAAAAAATTTGCGCGGCATAGACAAACTATGTGAGCGGATTTTTTTGCGAAGCACCGAAGCATGGTGACGAAGTTTTGCTTTTTCATCGATCGATCTCACCAAACACAATGTCTTGCGTACCAATAATCGCAACCAAGTCAGCAATCATGTGGCCTTTAGTCATTTCATCTAATGCTGCCAAATGCGGGAAGCCAGGCGCACGGATTTTT
>JBEDFH010000014.1:0-8144 GCA_041175265.1 Pseudomonadota bacterium
GGGCAGGTACGATTGAAACATGGGCTACAAGGTAAGCCTAGATATTCAACTATCGCTTTAGGGCTCATGGGCGGTGTATGGTGCGGGTCAGATGAGCCATATACCGCAATTAAGCGCTTATCTAATGCTGCAGCTACATGCATTAAGCCTGAGTCATTGCTGATGACGGTGTCGCAAAGTGACATTAAATCAATGGCATCACCAAGTTTGGTTTTACCACCAAAATCGACACATCGTGTTTGGGTGATTTGATTGATAGCTTGCGTTACAGGAATGTCTTTTTCTGAGCCAAATAGCCAAACATCCCAGCCTTTATCTAGCCCGGTATTAGCCACTTCTGCATAATATTCAATTGGCCAACGTTTCGCTTCACCATATTCAGCACCAGGGCATAAGCCCAGAATCTTATTTTTAGGCTGTCTTAAGCCTAATTGATTGAGTGCGTTGATTGCATTTTCATGATTAGCAGTTAGGCTGGGATTCATGATGTTTTTGGGGGCTGGTGAATTTGCGTCTAACCCCAAGCTAACAAACCGATCTACTGTTCTGGGTAGTAATTTTTTATTTAATGACCTGATGTCATTTAACAAGCCATAACGCATTTCACCCAAAAAGCTGGTGCGTTTAGGAATGCCTGCAAAAAAAGGCAAGATGGCAGACTTGAATGAGTTGGTTAAAATAATCGCTTGGGTATAGCCGTTTTTCTTTAGGCTTTTGCCAAACTTAACACGTTCCCAAAAAGCAAGCTGACCATGCTTGAAAGGCAGCGCAATTCCCAAGCTTACTTCTGGCATGCGTTCAATTAATGGAAGTGTCCAAGCTGGTGCAGCAACATCAATTTGGCAGTTTGGTTTTGATTGTTTGAGTGACTTAAATAAGCTTTGCGCCAATACCATGTCACCGACCCAAGAAGGTCCGAGGATTAATATGCGTTCAGTAGTGTTTGAAGTGCGGCTGACCATGGCAATTGCGTTGAGATTAACGCGAGATTTTTTCCAAAATGCCAGTGGTACTTCTGCCTTGAACAAGCGGAATGAGTTTTACGCCACCACCCCAAGATTTGACTTCTTTGCCACCTACCACTTGTTCTTCAGTGTAGTCGTCGCCTTTTACAATGACATCAGGTCTGACTAAATCAATTAAGTTCAAAGGCGTATCTTCATCAAATAAAATGACAGCATCAACGGCTTCAAGTGCAGCTAAAACACGGGCTCTGTCATTTTCATGAATGACTGGCCTAGTTGGGCCTTTTAATGCACTGACTGAGCGATCTGTGTTTAAACCAAGAATCAGTTTGTCACCGGTTTTTTTTGCGGCTTCTAAGTAAGTAACATGTCCTGCGTGAAGTAAGTCAAAACAACCATTGGTAAATACAATCTTTTGATGGTTATCCCGCCAAGTTTTTACTTTGTTTTTAAGGCTCGCCAAGTCGCAAATTTTGTCTGCCTGTTTACTCGCATTTTTTGAAGTGAGTTCATGTAGCAATTCATCTAGTTGAATTGGAACTGTGCCGACCTTGCCTACTACTATTCCTGCAGCAGTGTTTGCTAAAGAAAGTGCTTCTTGTGCTGATAAGCCGTGAATGAGGCCTGCAGCTAAAGTCGCAATGACTGTATCTCCAGCACCGGATACATCAAATACTTGTTTTGCTGTTGCTGCAATATGATGGTCAGCATCTTGCTCAATTAAGGTAATACCTTCTTCTCCACGCGTCACTGCTAAAAAATCTAGGTTTAATGATTTTTTTAATTGTTTGGCAGCAGTTAACAACGCATGATTATCATTTATGCTGACTTCACAAGCCTCTGCGGTTTCTTTCTTATTGGGAGTAAGTGCTGTCGCACCTTTGTACTTGCTGTAGTCGTGACCCTTAGGGTCAACTAGCACAGGAATATTAGCCTGTTTGCAAGTTTCGATAATATATCGACATGTGGATTCGCTCAGTACACCTTTAGCGTAATCAGACAGAATCACAATAGCGGGTTGATCGTGAATAGCACGCGTAATAAGAATATGTAATTCACTGTTCTCTTCATCGCTTAAAGCAGCTTGGCTTTCTTGATCGATACGAACAATTTGTTGATTCGAACTCATCACCCTTGTTTTTGCGATGGTTGGGCGTTCTGAAGATTGAATTACCGCTTCGGACTTAATGCCAAGATGATTAATCAGCGCAAGCAGTGTTGAGGCTTCGGCATCCTCACCAACGCAACCTGCGATGCGTGTCGTGATGCCTAAGTTTGCAAGATTAGCTGCGACGTTAGCGGCACCGCCGGCTCTATCATTCTGTTGTTTTAGTAAGACCACAGGTACAGGTGCTTCAGGAGAAATCCTTTGCACATCTCCAATTAAATACCGATCTAGCATTAGGTCGCCTATGACAAGCACCCATTTATCTGACTCGGTGAATAATTTAACGGTATTGATTAAATCTTGATTCATTGTTTTTATTCAGCCTCAAGTAAGTCACACAAGCTATGACCGACAAAAATATGCGCCTCTTGAATGCGTGGTGTGTCATTTGAAGGCATGACTAGATTGATTTTACATAGGCTAGAAAGTTTGCCGCCATTGCCACCAGTGAGGCCTATGGTGGTCGCGCCAATTTTGTTGGCTTCTTCAATTGCTGCGACGACGTTTTTGCTGTTGCCTGAAGTCGTAATGCCAATCACGATATCTTCAGGGCGACATAAAGCTTCTATTTGGCGTGCAAAAATGTAGTCATAGCCATAATCATTACCCACAGATGTGATGATTGAAGTGTCTGTCGTTAATGCAATTGCTGCCAATCCACGTCGTTCTTTTTTGTAACGGCCGACAATTTCAGCTGCAATATGTTGGCTATCAGCCGCACTGCCGCCATTACCCATGAGTAAAATTTTACCGCCTCTTTTTAAACAGGTGCGAAGCTCTTCAGCTACTTGGCTAATTTGTGGAATTAATGTTTTTAATTGCGCGAACATCGCTTGATGCTCGGCAATTGCGTTATTAAGATTTTCAGTTGCGTTCATATGGGGCTTTGTTAGCAATAAGGGTCTGGTTGCATTAGGTAATTTTGTACATAGTCGCGAACACCTTCTTCTAGCGTATGAAATTTGTCTGTGTAGCCGACATTTGTAAGTTTGGTCATATTGGCTTCAGTGAAGTATTGGTAGCGACCTTGTAGGTCTTCTGGCATATCAATATAGGTAATGCTTGGTGTTTCACCTAGGCTAGTCATCACGGCGCTTGCTAAATCTTTAAATGCGCGTGCTTTGCCTGTTCCTATATTGTAGATGCCAGATTCACATGCGTTTGTTACAAAATGAACTACCACTGCCGCCGCGTCTTTTACATAAACAAAATCGCGCAATTGCATGCCATCTTCGTAACCAGTTAAATGACTTTTGAATAGTTTGACTGTGCCCTCAGCTTTAAATTGATTAAAGCTATGAAAAGCAACGCTTGCCATGCGCTCTTTGTGATACTCGTTAGGGCCATAAACATTAAAGAATTTAAAGCCTTGCCATTGAGGTGGGCTTGGTTTTTTAAGTGCGACTTGCTGTAACGCCCATTGGTCAAAATATTGTTTTGAGTAGCCATAGCCATTTAATGGGCGCAATGAATTGATATCGCAAGCATCGTCGTAACCTTGCTCACCCGCGCCATAAGTGGCAGCTGAGCTCGCATATAAAAATGGCACTTTATTATCCGCGCACCAATTCCATAAGAATTGACTGTAACGAATGTTGTTTTGAACCAGCTTATTGAAATCACGTTCGGTAGTGGCACTAATGGCGCCCATATGAATGATGGCGTCAATTTTAGGTTTGCCAGCTAAAAAGCAAGCAAGCTCACTTTTGTCTAAGTAATCTGCATAGCGACGTTTGACCAAGTTTTGCCATTGGTCTTCATGTTGAATGTCATCGACAATAACAATATCTTCGCGGCCTAAAACATGATTGATATGCCAAGCAATCATGCTGCCTATCATTCCTGCGCCGCCAGTAATTACGATCATTTTGAAACACCTAATATATGAACGATTTTAATCATGCCAAGCATTATAAACGCTTACTAGTTTTTAAGCTTGTTCGCCAAGTGCTTTCGCACGTGCCGCAGTTAATTTTGATTGTTTTTCCGCTTCAGTCTTATCCCAGTCTTTAGATACCCAGCCTTGTAGATTTTCAAGCGCAATTTCTGCCATTGCATCAACCCAAGCTTGACGGCTGTTGAGCGCGGCAATGTAATGGTATTCGCCACCGCCATGGCTTTGGAAAATGTGTTCACCTTCCATGGCAATCTCCTCTAAGGTTTCCAGGCAGTCGCTACTGAATCCAGGACAGATCACATCAATGCGTTTTGTTTTAGCTTTGCCTAAATCTTCTAAGGTGCTTGCTAAATAAGGTTTTAGCCATTCTTGTTTGCCGAATCTGGATTGAAACGCAATCACGTATTGTTCTTTATTAAGATTAAGCGCTTCTGCTAATAAACGTCCTGTTTTCATGCACTCGCAATGATAAGGGTCGCCTTTCATCAAATGGAATTTAGGTACACCATGAAAACTCATCACCAGCTTATTTGGCTTGCCATGAACCGACCAATGCTCAAGTACGGTGCTTGTCAAAGCTCGAATATATGCAGGGTGGTCGTGATAGTTACGAATAGTGCGAATTGCAGGCACGTTGCGCGTTCTCAGTAGTGTTTTCCAAACAGCATCTAATGAGGCTGCGGTGCTGCTCGCAGCGTATTGCGGATAAAGTGGAAACACCAATATCTTATTGCAGTGTTGTGCTTTTAACTTTTCAATAGCAGAAGCCATGCTTGGATTGCCATAACTCATGCCCAACTCAACAGCAATAGGTGATGCAATTCGATTTTCTAAAACAGTACGTAATAATTTGGTTTGTTTTTTGGCATTCACCATTAAAGGTGAGCCTTCTGCAGTCCAGACGCTGGCGTATTTCTCTGCGGATTTTTTTGGGCGAACAATCAAAATAATCCCATATAAAATGCATGCCCATATCAGACGTGGAATTTCCACAATCCTTCTATCCATTAAAAACTGTGCAAGATATTTTTTAAGAGCCTTGGCTGTTGGCGCATCAGGGGTTCCAAGATTTGCTAGCAGAACGCCAACTTTAGCTTGGTCTCCATGCGTGTATGAAGGTTCGTTTTTATAATAGGCCATGTGTTTTCTTCAGATTAATTGTTAGAAAGTGCGCTTGATAATAATTTTGCTGTGATGTCTACAATAGGAATGACACGTTCATAAGCCATGCGCGTTGGGCCAATAACGCCCAAAGTGCCAATGACTTGGCCTTCGGCTTCATATGGCGCTGTGACCATACTACATTCATCAAGTGGCAAATAACCACTTTCACCACCAATAAATATTTGAATGCCTTCAGCATGCTGGCTGTTATCAAGCAATTGCATCAGTGATGTGCGGCGTTCGAATATTTCAAACAATTTGCGCAATGAAGTGACGTGGGTTGATAAATCGTCGACTTGTAGTAAATTGCGTTCGCCTGAAATCACCACATTATCTTTATCTTCACCTAATACTTTTTCACTAGCATCTAAGGCAGCCGACATTAAGCGCGTCATGTCTGACTGCATTTCCTTAAGTTCTTCGTGCAGTCTTTTCTGTACTTGCTCGAAAGTAAATCCAGAATAGTGTTGGTTAAAAAAGTTGGTTGCTTGAACTAACTCGGCTGTTGAATATGGTTTTTCAGTAAGAATGATTCTGTTTTGTACGTTGTTATCGGTAGTAACGATGATGACTAAAATTCGCTTATCCGATAAAGGTAAAAATTCTAGGTGTTTAAACGCAATACTTTTGCGTTTAGGAATCATGACCAAGCCAGCAAACTGAGTTAATTCAGATAGCATTCCGGCAGCTGAAGAGATGAGTTCCTGAGGATCGGGTGAATTGAATTCATGTCTTATGCGCTCAATTTCTGGTGTTTTTATAGGTTGTACTGTAAGCAAAGTATCAACAAAAAAACGATATCCACGTTGCGTTGGAATTCGACCTGCTGAAGTGTGAGGACTGGCGATAAACCCCATTTCCTCAAGATCTGACATGATATTACGGATGGTGGCAGGACTTAAATCTAGACCAGAGCACTGAGATAGTGTCCGTGAGCCCACTGGTTGCCCATCACTAATGTAATGTTCAACCAGTGTTTTTAATAAAATTTGTGCTCGTTTATCCAATCAAATGCCTATTACTGTGTTTTAGCGTCTTTTTTCTTAAAGAATTTTCCTAGATCCTGAACCAGCTTAACCATCGCAGGCTGTTTTTTCTCAAGCATTGCTTGGCGTTCCGTCGTATTTAGTGGATCGTCATTTCCTTTGCTTGCTTTTACTAAGGCAAAGCTTTTACCGTTAACTGGTTGCGTGATTTTAACTTCGTCATCTACATAAGCTACTTTATCCCAGTCGGAAATATAGGTGTGGTCACGTTTTTCTCCTGCTAATAGATTGTATCCAATCGCGTAGTCGCTGCTTGGGTTGCTTACCCCAAGTAAAGGCATGATGGTAGGAACTACATCCATATGGCTCGTCATTTGGTCGCTTACAAAAGGTTTCATGCCTGGCTTGTAAATCACCAATGGTGTTCTTACTTGTTGATCAACAAACGTTGAGTTGTGCCCCCAGAACCCATGTTCCATAAATTCTTCACCATGATCACCAATCAAAACAACGATGGTGTTATCTAATAATTGGTGCGTTTTAAGATACTCGAAAATACGGCCGTACTGCATATCCAAATGATGCACAGAGTTTATATAGCGGTTTTTAATCGGGCCGATATCTTCGTTAAATTTTTTCTTGCTGATTGTGGCGTAGTTGATGTCATCGCGATAAGGTTTGGCGATAACACTCTCCGGTGGGAAGTAGTAGCGCGCGTGTGGTGACTCAAAAAACATAAACGTGAAAAAAGGTTTTTTAGGGTCACGCTTATCTATGAATGATAATAGATTGGTGACGTTGTCACGGTCGGTTTCCCAGCCCGTTTGAGATTTATGAATCTCATGTAGCTGTTCACTTGGCACTTGTGCAAAAATTGTCTTCTCAAACTCTGGGTAAGAGAATTTTGCGCTGGTGTAGAAACTCATCTGATAATTTTGTTTTTGTAGAACATCGACAATAGCCGCGCCGCGACGAGATTCTAAGAATGGGAACCAGTAGTTGCCAGGCATGCCCATAAACATACCAAACACACCCATGCGTGTGCCATTGCCAGTGCTGTAATTGCGTGTGTAGCGTGCTGCATTTTTAGCGAATGCCCAGCTGTTTGGCATCACTGTCTGATTGAGCGTGTCTGCACGCCAGGATTCTGATGTTAACCAAACTATATTGTAAGGTTTGACGGGTTGTTTAAATGCAATTGGATTAATCGGATAATTTAACTTACCTTTTACTTTAAGTTTTGTTTCGCGTGTTCTAGGAATGCCTAATGACTCATAAAATCCCCGAGCTGATACTGTTTGATAGAAAGGAATAGATTCACCAACTTGGGTCAGTTGATTGGTTGTGTAGCTATCAAGTGCAAATCCCATGTGTACAAGAATCGTCAACACAATAGTCAAACTTGGTAAATATTTGAATGAAAGATTAAAGTCAGTTTTTTTAGAGTGAAAGCGACGTGTTAGCCATAGAATGAGGCCTTGAAGGCTGAAAAATCCAATCACGATTAGTGCGAAACCAATATCAGATGCGCTACTGCCGCCTAGCGACTCAATACCACCAGGGGTCATGACTAAATTTAAAATAAAGCCGTTAAAGAACATGCCATATAAGGCAAAAACCTTTGCGTTTGCGTACAGCAGTAATGTGGTGAGGCCTGTGCTCGCTACAGCAGCGATATAAATCGGTTTTATCGACTCAGGATTGATTTTTTTGCTAATAAATTTTACTAAGCTGGTGATTGCTAACGCGGGTAAAAGGTAATAAAGGCTGTAAAGTAAAAAGCTAATTACCATAAAGCCGAATGGCAGAGCGCCTTCTTGGAAGATGTTTGTCATTGGTATCGAATCGGAGACCAAATATAAAATGACTAAATAGGTGGCTAGAAAGTAGGTTTTTAGGGTGTTTTTTTCTAAATTTACAGTCATTTTTGTGCTTTTAAAGTGAACTCATAGATTAATTGGGGC
>JBEDFH010000015.1:0-8632 GCA_041175265.1 Pseudomonadota bacterium
ATAAATATATAAGCAATCATGCTTATGAACGCTTGTTTATTACAGGTAAAATTATTCATATGTAAGGCTAATGCGGCTTTAACGACATCAGTTAAACCCTGTATAATCCAAGACTCAACGTACTACCTAACAATAAGCTGAAAAAATGGTTCAAAACTATATTTTGTTGTTCATAGGCGCCGCCTTGGTTAACAACATTGTGCTGGTTAAGATTTTGGGATTATGTCCATTTATGGGCGTATCTAAAAAACTAGAGGCTTCCGTTGCCATGGCAATGGCGACCGCTTTCGTCTTGACTATTGGTTCAGGCACGAGTTATTTCATCAGTGAATATTTGCTTGGTACAGAGCTGTTCTATCTACGTACCCTGTCATTTATTGTTGTGATTGCGGGTGTAGTTCAATTCACGGAAATGTGGATGGAAAAAAATTCTCCTGTGCTTTATCAAGTTTTAGGTATTTATTTACCTTTAATCACTACAAACTGTGCAGTGTTAGGTATCCCACTTTTAAACGTCCAAGAAAAACATAACCTATTTGAATCCCTTGTGTTTGGATTCGGTGGAGCAATGGGTTTTTCATTGGTGTTAATTTTATTTGCCTCTATGCGTGAACGTTTAGAAGCGGCAGATGTGCCACCTATTTTTCAGGGCGCGGCTATCGCAATGGTTACGGGTGGCTTAATGAGCCTTGCATTTATGGGTTTTGCGGGGCTAGTGCGCTGATGCTGACTGCAATCTATGTGATGATTGGTTTAGCTGTAGTGCTTGGCATTTTGTTAGGCTACTCAGCCCTTAAATTTAAAGTCGACGGCGACCCTCTGGTTGCGCGTATTGATTCAATCTTGCCACAAACACAATGTGGTCAATGCGGCTACCCAGGATGTAAACCTTATGCGACTGCGATTGCTGCTGGTGAAGCAGATATCAATCAGTGTCCGCCAGGTGGTGATGCTGGCGCACGTGCTTTGGCTGATTTGATGGGGGTTGAATACAAACCGCTTAATGCTGAGCATGGCTTGCCTAAGCCTAAATCAGTTGCTTTGATTGATGAAAATACATGTATTGGTTGTACTTTATGTATTCAGGCTTGTCCTGTGGATGCGATTCTAGGTGCGGCGAAGCATATGCATACAGTGATTGCTTCAGAATGTACGGGTTGTGAACTATGCCTTGCTCCATGTCCGGTTGATTGCATTACGATGGAGCCTATTGCTGAATCTCCTGATAATTGGAAATGGCGCTATCCCGTGTTTGAGATTAAGGCAATTGAACATGGAACTAAAGGGTTGAGAGCTTAATGAATGCCCTTCTAAATATAGTTAACCAAGTAAAAAATAGTTTTGGTTTGAGTGCTAGCAATACTGTGCGTGGTGGTGTTCATCCCGCAGAACACAAACAAGAATCTACGACTTTACCTATTGGATCTTTACCAATTTCTAAAAGATTGGTGCTACCACTTCGTCAGCACGTAGGTAATTTGCCTAAAGTTTTAGTAACGGTTGGGCAACACGTTCTTAAAGGACAGTTGCTAGCAGAAGCTGAGGGTAATATTTCTGCTGCCATTCATGCGCCAACTTCTGGTGTAGTGGTGGCAATTGAAGATGCGCTTATTCCACATCCATCCGGATTACCTGATCAATGCATTGTGATTGACTCTGATGGCTTAGATACATGGGGTGAGCGCGTTGCTATCGATTGGCGTCATTTAGATCAGTCAGCGTTATTGGCGGCTTTACGCAATTCGGGGATTGTTGGTTTGGGTGGTGCGGCTTTCCCTACACAAATTAAGTTGCGCACAAATCCTAAGGTTCAGATTAAAACCTTAGTGGTGAATGCCGCGGAGTGTGAGCCATATATTACCTGCGACGACATGCTAATGCGTGAACGTGCCGCTGACATTTTAAAAGGTGTGGAAATCGCCCAATATCTATTGGGTGCTGAAGAATGCTTGATTGGTATTGAAGATAATAAACCAGAAGCGGCTGAGGCGATGCGCCAAGCCTGCATCAACAGCCCTGTGAGAAATTTGCAAGTCGTCGTTGTGCCAACACAATATCCTAGTGGCGATGCGCGTCAGTTGATTCGTTTGTTAACTGGCATGGAAGTGCCTAACGATAAACGTTCAACTGATGTAGGCGTGCAATGTTTTAACGTTGCAACCTTATTGGCCTTACATCGTTATTTTGATTTTGGTGAGCCTTCGTTGTCACGTGTGGTGACGATTACAGGCAATGTTGCTAACCCTAGAAATTATGACGTGCCATTTGGTACGCCAGTGACTGACTTGATTGCAGCAGCAGGTGGTGTGCTGGATCACACAGATGATTACATCATGGGTGGCCCGATGATGGGATTTAGTTTGCCATCTGTAGATGTGCCAATTACAAAAGCTTCTAATTGCATTATTGCGAGTGCACCTCAATTGTTCGCGCCACCACCGCCAGCGATGCCTTGTATTCGTTGCGCGCGTTGCGCGGATGTTTGTCCGATAAGCTTGCAACCGCAAGAGCTTTATTGGTTTTCTAAATCGAGTAATTTAGAAAAAGCACGGGATTACAAATTATTCGATTGTATTGAGTGCGGTTGCTGCACATATGCTTGTCCAAGCAATATCCCATTGGTTCAGTACTATCGTTTTGCTAAGAGTGAAATTATTGCTCAAGATCGCGCTAAAGAAGCCGCTGACTTGGCACGCGAACGTAATGAATTCCGATTGATGCGCATCGAACGTGAAAAACAAGAACGTGCGCAAAAACATGCGCAAAAAGCAGTAGGTGCTCAAACTGAGGCAGCTAAGGAGACAGCAGTAGTTTCAGCGAATCCAGAAGCTGATGCTGCTAAGAAAGCTGCGATTGCAGCGGCGATTGAACGTGCGAAAGCGCAAAAAGCTGCTTCAGCACCGCAAAATATAGAGAAAGTCGAGCCAGCGGTGCAAGCTGAAATTGAGAAAATCGATGCCCGACGTGATGCTGCAAAACAAGCCGTACAAGCTCAACTGTTTGAATCTGACCCACAGGATAATAAATGAGTAGATCACCCTATTTGAGTAGTGCACCTAGCGTGAGCGTTATTATGGTCAAGGTGATGCTGGCTCTGATTCCTGCCATTGCTGCTTACGTATGGGTTTATGGTGCAGGCATTTTGATTACTTTGGCCTTGGCTTCAACAACCGCCTTGGCCGCTGAAGCATTAATGCTTAAGTTACGTCATCGTCCAATTAAACCATTTCTCATGGATGGTAGTGCGCTGCTTACTGCTTGGTTATTGGCACTATCTTTACCGCCTCTAGCACCTTGGTGGTTAGTCGTTGTGGGTACTTTATTCGCGATTGTGATTGCTAAACATTTGTATGGGGGCTTGGGCTATAACCCTTTCAATCCTGCGATGGTTGGTTACGCAGTTTTACTGATTTCATTCCCCGTGATCATGACAAATTGGCCAGCCCCGCTTGAGTTGGCGCAGGCTAAACTAAATTTTGCTGAGCAGTGTCAGTTTATTTTTGGTGCAAGTTTACCTAATGGTTTGCACTTGGATGCTGTCAGCATGGCAACGCCACTCGATTATTTGAAAACTCAATTAACCTTGCATCATCAAGTGCAAGACATTGCAACCGCATCGCAGTTTGGTACATTTGGTGCTAAAGGTGGTGAGCTTGTGGTGTGGGCTTATCTTTTAGGCGGTCTATATTTATTGCAACAACGCTTAATTACTTGGCATCTGCCGACTGCATTCTTAGGTGCGTTGGCATTAATGGCAGGTGCTTTTTATTTGGTAGATGCAAATCACTTTGCAAGCCCAGTATTCCACCTCTTTACAGGCGCTTCGATGTTGGGTGCTTTCTTTATTATTACAGATCCTGTGAGTGGGCCAACCACACCTAAAGGTAAATTAATTTTTGCTATTGGGATTGCAGTCCTAACTTATTTGATTCGTGTTTATGGAGGTTATCCCGACGGGGTTGCCTTCTCAGTTTTATTAATGAATATGTGCGTGCCTTTGATTGATGCATGGACACAACCTAGAGTATTTGGCCATTCAAAATGAGTGAATCTATCTTAAAACATTCAGTCAAGACAGCGATTGTGATGATTGCATTTACTGTTGTGGGCACTTTGAGTTTAGCGATTATTCATCAAACAACGGAAGCGCCAATTTCAAAGGCAGAAGCTGCTGTTCGTCTTGCCTTGTTTGGACAGATTTTAGTCCCTGAATTGCATGATAATGACTTACTTCAAGATCAGATTAAATTGCCTGCTGGTGGTGATTTAGGTAATCGCGACGAGACATTAATTTTCCGTGCACGCTTAAAAGGTAAGCCATCAGCAGTTATTTTAGAGACGACAGCACCTGATGGTTATAGCGGAGATATTAAGCTTCTAGTTGCAGTTAAAGCAGATGGTGAAATTGCAGGAGTGCGTGTTTTAGCACATAAGGAAACGCCTGGTTTAGGTGATTATATTGATATTGCCCACAGTGAGTGGATTAAGCAGTTTGATGGTCAGTCACTCGTAAAAAGAAATGATGAAGCTTGGTTTGTCAAAAAAGATGGTGGCCAATTTGATTTCACCACTGGCGCAACCATTACACCGCGTGCTGTAGTGAAAGCTGTACATAAAGTGTTGAAGTTTTATTCAAAAAATCAACAGGCTATTTTTGAAACCGCCGCAGGGCAAGTCATTGCGCAATAAGTTGCCAAGCGTCCAAAGGAAATAATATGAGTGAAGCAGCCTTAGATAATGTAGAAGAAACAAAGCCATCCGCCAGTAAAATTTCTTATCCTGAAATTATAGGAAATGGCTTGTGGAAACAGAACCCGGGATTGGTTCAGCTTTTGGGTTTGTGCCCAACTTTAGCCATGACAGTGAGCTTAGTGAATGGCTTTAGCTTGGGTTTGATGACGGCGGTTGTTATGGCAGCGAGTAACGCGAGTGTGGCACCAATTCGTCAATGGGTTCCAACAGAAATTCGTATTCCAGTCTTCATTTTAATTATCGCTGCGCTGGTGACGATTATTGATTTGTCTATGCATGCTTACTTACAAAGTCTACACGCCGTATTGGGTATTTTTATTCCCTTGATTGTGACGAATTGTATTGTGCTTGCACGAGTTGAGGCTTTTGCTGCTAAAAACCCTGTTGCGCCTTCCGCGCTTGATGGTTTCATGATGGGCTTCGGCTTGGCTTTGGTTTTAGCAGTATTAGGTGGTGTGCGTGAAATTATCGGCAAAGGTACATTATTTTCAGGCATTGATTTAGTCTTTGGTCCTTCAGCCAAAACCATGATTTTGACCATCATCCCTGATTATCACGGTTTCTTATTAGCTATTCTGCCACCAGGCGCGTTTATTGGTTTAGCGAGTTTAATTGCAACGCGTAATTGGTTAGAGCAACGTAAATTAGCGCGCTTAGCAAACCCTGCCCCTGTGCTAGCCCACTAATAAAAATACCGTTTTTATTCTATGGCACTCAATGCTGAAAAGCGGTTCGAGATTTTTCGCAGATTAGCGATTGCCATTCCTGAGCCTAAAACTGAACTTCATCACAATAGTGTTTTTGAGCTATTAATCGCCGTTATTTTATCTGCACAAGCAACTGATAAGGGCGTCAATATCGCTACAGCTAAGTTGTATCCAGTGGCTAATACGCCTTCAGCTATTTTAGCTTTGGGAGTTGAAGGCTTAGAACACTACATCAAAACCATTGGTCTCTACCATAGCAAAGCTAAAAACGTGATTGCCACTTGTAAGATCTTAGTTGAGCGCTTCGATAGCGTCGTTCCTAATACACGTGAAGCTTTAGAAAGCCTACCTGGAGTAGGTCGTAAAACGGCCAATGTGATTTTGAATACCGCTTTTGGTCAGCCAACGATTGCTGTTGATACGCATATTTTCAGATTGGGTAATCGTATCGGGTTAGCTAAAGGCAAAACGCCCTTAGAGGTTGAGCTTAAATTAATGAAAGCTGTGCCTAAAGAATTTATGCAGGATGCCCATCATTTATTAATTTTGCATGGTCGTTATGTTTGTATTGCACGTCAGCCTAAATGTGAAGAATGTGTGATTCGTGATTTATGCGAATTTAAAGGGAAGGCAGCTTAACTGCAATGGCATTATTTAATCCAAGTCGCGACCAAGTGAGGCAATTCTTTTTTGACACTTGGGCCAAGTACAAACAAACTCAAGCGTTGACCGATTTAGAAGCAATTGCTTTGCAAGTGATACAAATGCATCCTGAATATCACACAGTATTAGACGCGCCGGAGCGTTTCATGGAGCAGGCTTATTTCCCTGAGATGGGTGAAACCAATCCGTTTTTGCATATGAGTTTGCATCTTTCTGTGCTTGAACAAATCGCTATTAATCAGCCGATAGGGATTGCTAATGCCTATCAAAGTCTTAAGTTGAAACATGGCAATGAAATGGATGCGCAACATGATTTGATGGATTGTTTGGCTGAAACAATTTGGCAAGCGCAGCGTGCTAGTCAGCCGCCAGATGGTCAGGCTTATGTTACGTGTATGAATACTAAAGCTGGACTAGTTTAAGCTGATGGCTTGAATTTATTAATTGAAAAATGAGAATGTGAAATGACTTTAGAAATTAACCGTATTCATGAGAACTTCTGTGCGACCGGACAGATGACGTCAGCAAGTCTTACTGAAGCAGCCGAGCTAGGGTTTAAAACCATTTTTAATTACCGGCCTGATGGCGAGGGTGGGGCGGATCAACCAACTAGCGCTGAGCTTAAAGCGACTGCTGATCAGTTAGGATTAAGCTACTTTCACATTCCTGTCGTTCCAGGCAATCTTCAGCCAGAGCAGGTGCAGGCGTTTATTGATCTTTATGCAAATGCAGCAAAACCTGCCTTAGGTTTTTGTCGCGGCGGCAGTCGTGCTGCCAAAGTCTTTGAATTATCAAATGTAGAGTCAGCTTAGAAAGGCTTATTTTTTAACTAATTTTGTGCTGTGTTCATTATCGAGCAAGCTAAAATAGTTTGAGGGCTCTAAAACGGTAGGCACTGCAACATCCAATATCTCGGGATAGTCTTTGCTGTAATGTAAGCCACGACTTTCATGACGTTCCATTGCGCTTTTAACGATGAGCTCGGCAACCTGAAGTAAATTTCTAAGTTCGATCAGATTATTACTGATTCTGAAGTTGCTATAAAACTCATGGACTTCATCTTGTAACATTTGAATACGATGCATGGCGCGTGTTAGACGTTTGCTTGTGCGTACAATCCCTACGTAATTCCACATAAAACGTCTAAGCTCATTCCATGTGTGCGTGATAATCACTTCCTCGTCTGCATCAGTCACGCGACTTTCGTCCCAATAAGGCAGTGTGATGCTTTCTTTAGGCGCTTGCGCCAAGATATCTTTGGCCGCAGCTTGTCCGAATACCATACATTCCAACAGTGAATTACTGGCTAAGCGATTTGCACCATGAAGGCCGGTACATGCGGTCTCGCCAATGGCATATAAGCCAGATACATCGGTACGGCCAATATGGTCAGTCATCACACCACCGCACATATAGTGAGCCGCTGGTACCACAGGAATAGGCTCACGAGTGATATCAATCCCTAATTCCATACAACGTCGATAAATCGTTGGGAAATGCGAAATAATAAAATCGGCTGGTTTGTGTGAAATATCTAAAAACACGCAATCAATCCCGCGTTTTTTCATTTCAAAGTCGATCGCACGCGCAACAACATCGCGAGGTGCAAGTTCTCCGCGTTTGTCATGGTCAGGCATAAAGCGCTTACCATTTGGCAGTTTTAGAATGCCACCTTCTCCACGAACTGCTTCAGTGATTAAAAAAGATTTGGCTTCTGCATGATATAAACAAGTTGGATGGAATTGAATGAATTCCATATTAGCTACGCGACAACCAACACGCCACGCCATTGCCACGCCATCGCCAGTACTGACATCAGGATTGGTTGTGTAAAGATAAACTTTACCTGAGCCGCCCGTCGCCAATACCGTATGTTGCGCAGCAATCGTCATGACTTTGCCGCTTTTGTTATCCAGTACATATGCACCCAGCGCTTCGCCATTGCTTTGCTGGTCTGATGGACTAATCCCAGCTTTACGTGAGGTAATCAGGTCAACGGCAATATGATCCTCTAATACATATTTGGATGGCTGAGTACTTGTTCTGCTAAGGTTTTCTGAACTGCATGCCCAGTTGCGTCAGCAGCGTGAATA
Organism: Pseudomonadota bacterium; assembly: GCA_041175265.1. Lineage (GTDB taxonomy): Bacteria > Pseudomonadota > Gammaproteobacteria > Burkholderiales > Methylophilaceae > Methylopumilus_A. The sequence goes on from JBEDFH010000015.1 coordinate 8,216, forward strand.
ATGCGGCGGTGGCTATGCCCACCTTCACGCGTCAGATGGTAACCACTGTCGTCATCTTCTCTTGTAAAGGGCACGCCTTGTGCAATCAACCACTCAACAGTTTCTTTTGCATGGCTTGCAACCTCTCTAGTGACTTCCTGGTCACAAAGGCCAGCGCCAGCAATTAAGGTGTCTTGGATATGCGCTTCAATCGAATCATCGTTTGTTAAGACGGCAGCAATACCACCTTGCGCCCAACTGCTTGAAGTGTCATTGATTTTTCGTTTGCTGACTAAGCAAACTTTTTTTTCTGCAGCGACTTTAAGTGCAACTGTAAGACCGGCAAGGCCGCTACCAATAATTAAAACATCAAATTGCTGCATACAAACCTACAAGAGTGAACTTTGTGCAGTTTATCGTTGTCTGCTTTATGTGGCT
>JBEDFH010000016.1:0-8048 GCA_041175265.1 Pseudomonadota bacterium
CCTTATAACTTGCCAGCTCTGGTGCATCATTTAAATACGTAATCAAATCCGCCAGTGAGGCGATTTTAATCACAGGCATCGCATTATCACGCTCAACTTCTTGCACCGCAGAGAGCTCACCCAAACCACGCTCTTGACGATCAATTGCAATTGCCACACCTGCCGGAACTGCACCTGCTGCTTTAATCATTTCAACAGACTCACGCACAGAAGTCCCCGCTGAAATAACATCATCCACAATTAACACACGGCCTTGTAATGGCGCACCCACAATCGTGCCACCCTCACCATGATCCTTAGCTTCTTTACGATTATAGGCATAAGGTAAATTGTGACCTTGGCGGGCTAAAGCAATCGAAATACTTGCCGCCAAAGTAATGCCTTTGTAAGCGGGGCCAAACAACATATCGAACTTCACCCCAGAATTTAAAATAGCCGCCGCGTAAAATTCACCCAGCTTCATCAGGCTATCGCCGTCATTAAATAAACCTGCATTAAAAAAATAAGGGCTTAAGCGACCGGCTTTTGTTTTAAACTCACCAAAGCGCAACACCTGTTTTTTAATAGCGAAATCGATAAACTGCGCGGTAAAATCTGTCCGTTGTGTTGGAATAGTTGTCATCTAGAATCTTCTAAAAACTTTAAGGAATTATCTTGCTTAGAATTATATCCGCAAATCTCAACGGCATCCGCTCTGCAGTGAATAAAGGTTTCTTACCTTGGATGCAAAAGCAAAATGCCGACTTCATTTGCTTACAAGAACTTAAAGCGCAAGAAGCTGATATGACAGCAGAAATGCACAATCCGAATGGATATACAGGCTACTTTCACTACGCTGAGAAAAAAGGTTATAGCGGCGTGGGCATCTACAGCAAGCACAAACCTGACAACATCATTATTGGCCTAGGCCACGCCGACATTGATGCTGAAGGTCGTTATATCGAACTGCAGTTTGAAAATCTAAACGGTAAAAAACTTAGCATCGTGTCGCTCTATCTCCCATCTGGCTCTAGTGGCGAAGAAAGGCAACAAGTGAAGTTCAGTGTCATGGAGCGTTTCTATCCCCATCTTGAAGCACTCAAAGCCAGCGGACGTGAAGTCGTAGTATGTGGCGACTGGAATATCGCCCACCAAGAAGCCGACCTTAAAAACTGGAAAGGCAATAAAAAGAACTCTGGATTTTTACCGGAAGAACGCGCCTGGATGACGGATATTTTCAGCAAACTTGGCTGGGTAGATGCCTACCGAAAAGTGCATCCAGATACGACTGATGAGTGCTATACATGGTGGAGTAACCGAGGCGCCGCTTGGGATAAAAACGTAGGGTGGCGTATTGATTATCAAGTGACCACACCAGCGATTGGCAACTCAGCAACACATTGTGCTATTTATAAAACTGAGCGTTTCAGCGACCATGCACCGCTGATCATTGATTACCAATAAAAATAAAAAGCCCGCTAATGCGGGCTTTTTTGTTTATTTAATTCCAAGACTAAAAAGGAATGTCGTCCTCAAACGCATCAAAATCTCCACCGCTAGCAGGTGCTGAAGCTGGTGCTGATTGTGCAGGACGCGCAGCAGTTTGCTGTGGGCGTGATTGCATGCTTTGATCTTCATCCATCACTTCATAAGTATTGCTACCGCCACCATCACGGCCACCCAACATTTGCATTTGGTCAGCAATAATTTCTGTCGTGTAACGATCTTGGCCTTCTTTAGTTTGCCACTTACGTGTTTGCAAACGACCCTCTACATAAACAGGGCGACCTTTTTTAAGGTACTCGCCAGCAATCTCGGCAAGCTTACGATACATGACAATATTGTGCCATTCAGTACGCTCTTGTTTTTGACCGCTTTTATCTTTCCAGCTATCGGTTGTTGCAATACTGAAATTACAAACAGCTTCACCATTCGGCATATAGCGCATTTCTGGGTCGCGGCCTAGATTACCTACTAAAATCACTTTATTCACTGATGCCATTTTTTTACTCTCCTATTAATTTCAGCACGGCAGCTTCGTCCCAATCTTGCTGCATATCCACTTTTAAAATCGCCACACCTTCTTCGGCCAACACGACTGTTTCGCGGACACCTTTTAAACCACTCAATGCGACGGCTAATTTTTTAGCTTGGTCCGCACTGATTTTTTTAAGATGATACATTTTACTCTTAACTGCGGGTGGCTTTTTCATGCTGAACGCAAATATTAACCATAAGGCCATTAACGCGCTGCAAAAAACAAACACCGCTGAATTGCTATAGTGATGCGCTAAATAACCACCTGCTGTACCGCCTACAAATACCCCTAAGGATTGGGTCGTATTATAAACGCCAATTGCAGTGCCTTTAGATGCGGCTGGTGCAATTTTGCTAATAATAGATGGTAAGGTCGCTTCTAAAATATTGAAGGCAATAAAATACGCGCCCAATGAAAATACAATGCCCCAAAAATACGTAATTGAAAACGCGAACAATAATTGTGCGGCCAACATCAAAGCAATTGCACCCACAAAGATTTGTTTTAATTTTGCCCGCTTTTCACCAATGATAATGGCTGGCACCATCAATACAAATGAAAGTAAAAGCACTGGTAAGTAAATGAGCCAATGTTGATTGGTCGTTAGATTGCTTGATTGATTAATGGCAAAAGGCACAACAACAAACATGGCCATTTGTGCGGCGTGCAACGCAAAAATACCAAAATTTAAACGTAACAACTGCGTATCTTTAAGCACTTCTTTCAGCTTGCCCGTTTGCGCTTGGGCATCAGAATGGAAATGACTGCTCACAGGATCAGGCACGACATACTTCACCACAAAAATTGCAGCAGTTGCCAATGCACCTGTTAGCAGAAAAATGCCTGGAACGCCTATCCATTGATTGAGCACTGGCCCAAGAATAAGCGATAAGGCAAAAGTAATCCCAATCGTTGTGCCTATCATAGCCATGGCCTTAGTACGATGTTCTTCACGGGTAAGATCAGCAGCCAACGCAGTCACTGCAGCAGAAACTGCGCCTGCGCCTTGAATACTACGACCCAAAATAATGGTGCTTAAATCATGGGCAAAACCTGCGACTAAGCTACCAATGACGAATAAAACTAAACCGACATAAATAACACGCTTACGGCCAAAGCGATCAGAAGCCATGCCAAAAGGTAACTGAAAAATTGCTTGCGTGAGTCCGTAGGCTCCCAAAGCTAAACCAATCATTAACTGACTATCACCACCTGGCAGGGTTGATGCATAAATGGCGAAAATAGGTAGGATTAAAAACATGCCCAACATCCGTAAACCATAAATAGACGCAAGACTTGCACTTGCGCGCAACTCGATAGGCGACATCTTTTCTAGGTTGGTTTTTGATTGGTTTGATGCAGATGACATGAAATAGGTTAACTTAAAGCCGTAAATTGCGTATATTAACAGGTTGCCCGGCTTTAATGCGGGGCGTGTAAAAAGACTTCTGAAACGATCACAAATAAGGTGATGTTTTAAATAAGTTAAATTAATTTAGGCTCAAAAATCTCAATGGAATACATACGCATTCGTGGTGCTCGTACGCACAATCTAAAAAACGTTTCTTTGGATTTACCAAGAAACAAAATGATTGTGATTACAGGGCTTTCTGGCTCAGGAAAATCTTCATTAGCGTTTGATACGCTTTATGCCGAAGGTCAACGCAGATATGTAGAATCACTTTCAGCTTACGCTCGCCAATTCTTGGCGCGCATGGACAAGCCTGATGTTGATTTAATCGAAGGCTTATCTCCAGCGATTTCTATTGAGCAAAAATCGACTTCTCACAATCCACGTTCAACCGTGGGCACTGTGACCGAAATTCATGATTACTTACGTTTACTTTACGCGCGTGCTGGTGATCCTGAATGTCCTGAACATGGCAATAAGTTAGAAGCGCAAACCGTTTCACAAATGGTGGACAGCGTGCTGGCGCTCCCTGAAGAAACCAAGCTGATGATTTTGGCGCCAGTGGTACGCGAACGCAAAGGCGAACAGGTCGATTTATTTGAAGAATTAAAAGCACAAGGGTTTGTTCGTGTTCGCGTTGATGGTGAAACTTATGAACTAGAGTCTCCGCCAACACTCACCAAAAATACTAAGCATTCTATTGATGTAGTGATTGATCGATTGAAAGTCCGTGCTGACATGAAACAGCGTATTGCTGAATCTTTTGAAACTGCATTACGTTTGGCTGAAGGCAAAGCCATTGCTCTAGAAATGGACACCAACAAGGAACATTTATTTTCAGCAAAATTCTCATGTCCGGTATGTGATTATTCATTAGCAGAGTTAGAGCCTCGACTGTTCTCGTTTAACAACCCAATGGGTGCTTGTCCAAAATGTGACGGCTTAGGGCAAATGAGCTTTTTTGATCCTAAACGTGTCGTCGCTTTTCCGCATCTCTCACTCGCTGCTGGTGCCATTAAGGGTTGGGATAAACGTAACCAGTTTTACTTCCAATTACTTTCAAGCTTGGCCGAACATTATGGCTTTGATTTAGAGACGACTTTTGAAGAACTGCCAGCACATATTCAAGACATTTTATTGAACGGCAGCGGTAAAGAAGAAATCGCATTTAAATATTTAAATGAACGCGGATCTTTCTTCCAAAAGAAACATAGTTTCGAAGGGATTTTAAATAATCTACAACGCCGTTATCACGAAACTGACTCAAGTACAGTACGTGAAGAGCTCGCAAAATACTTAAACTCGCAAACCTGCCCTTCATGTGCTGGCACCCGTTTGCGCACTGAAGCACGCCACGTAAAAGTTGGTGGAAAGAACATTCACGAAGTATGCGAAGTGCCATTGAAGCAAGCGCTAACATTCTTTGAAACAATTGAACTGCATGGCCAAAAGCTTGCGATTGCCGATAAGATTGTGAAAGAAATTAGTAACCGTCTAAAATTCCTCACCAATGTTGGTTTGGAGTACTTGTCACTTTCTCGTTCGGCAGAAACCCTTTCTGGCGGTGAGGCACAACGTATTCGATTGGCGTCACAAATTGGCTCTGGTTTAACCGGTGTGATGTACGTATTAGATGAACCATCAATTGGTTTGCATCAACGCGATAATGATCGATTACTCGAAACGCTAATGCGTCTTCGCGATATTGGAAACAGCGTGATTGTGGTGGAGCATGATCAAGATGCCATCATGGCGGCGGATTATGTAGTCGATATTGGCCCAGGTGCTGGGGAGCATGGCGGTAATATTGTAGCGGCTGGCACACCGAAAGAAATTCAAGAGAACACCAACTCGGTCACCGGCCAATACTTAAGTGGCAAAAAACAGATTACCTATAATAAGAAACGTCACGCGCCAGATCCTGCACGTTGGCTTTCTTTATTCCATGCCACTGGCAACAACTTAAAAGACGTCAAATTAGAATTGCCGGTAGGTTTGTTGACTTGCGTTACAGGCGTTTCTGGCTCAGGAAAATCAACGCTCATTAACGACACGCTATACCGTGTCGTGTCTCAACATTTATATGGCAGCTCAACTGAACCCGCCCCTTTCGATGGCATTGAAGGTTTAGAGTTTTTCGATAAAGTTGTTGATGTAGACCAAAGCCCAATCGGCAGAACACCGCGTTCAAACCCTGCTACTTACACAGGATTATTCACACCGATTCGTGATTTATTTGCTGGAGTGCCAGAAAGCCGCGCGCGTGGTTATGGTCCTGGCCGTTACTCATTCAACGTCAAAGGCGGACGTTGCGAAGCTTGCCAAGGTGATGGTGTATTGCGTGTTGAAATGCACTTCTTACCTGATGTCTATGTGCCTTGTGATGTTTGTAAAGGTCAACGCTATAACCGCGAGACTTTAGAGATTCATTACAAAGGTAAAAACATCCGTGAGATTTTAGAGATGACGGTTGAACAAGCGCATGAGTTTTTTAATGCGGTACCTGTGGTACAACGGAAACTCAAAACATTATTAGAAGTTGGCTTAGGCTACATTACGCTTGGACAATCCGCGACAACACTTTCTGGTGGTGAAGCACAACGTGTGAAATTAGCACTAGAGCTTTCAAAACGAGATACTGGTCGCACGCTTTATATTTTAGATGAACCGACGACTGGCTTACATTTTGCAGACATTCAATTACTACTCGATGTCATTCATAGATTGCGTGATGCTGGCAATACAGTGGTCATCATCGAACACAATCTAGACGTGATTAAAACAGCGGATTGGCTGATTGATATGGGACCAGAAGGTGGTGATGGTGGTGGTACCGTGCTGGTACAAGGCACACCTGAAACCGTTGCAAACTGCCCTGAAAGTTACACCGGGAAATATCTAAAAGCGATGCTTTAAGGAATGGCGGCGCTATTCATCCGATGGAGAATAATGCCGGTTTTCCTATTAAGGCCTTGGGCGCTTTGGTGCTTATCGTAATACCTAGGATTTGGCACCATCGCCGCTAATTTAGCCGCTTGTTCTGATGATAAGTTTTTTGCGCTTGTTCCAAAATAATGTCGCGCAGCAGCTTCCGCACCAAAAATACCGTTGCCCCATTCAATGACGTTCAAATAAATTTCAAAAATACGACGTTTACTCATTGTGCTTTCAAGCATAACGGTAATCATCGCCTCCTCTAATTTACGCCACGGCGTACGCTTAGTAGATAAGAATAAATTCTTAGCAAGCTGCTGACTAATGGTTGAACCACCCGCAACCACTTTTCCTTTTTTAAGATTTTTTTCGTAGGCTTTTTCTATCCCTTCCCAATCAAAACCTTCATGATCTACAAACTTTGCATCTTCTGCGGCAATCAAGGCTCGTTTAAGATTGGGTGAGATATTTTTGTAGGCAACCCATCGATGCTTCAACTCTGCATTGGGATTTTTTTCTTGAAGAACTTCTAATCGATCTTCCATAAATGCACTGGTTGAAGGATTGAAATTAATCCACCAGCAAATATGAATAAAGATCCAAAGTTGATAAACAATGAGAAGGAGTAAAAACCACTTAAAACCACGCCATAAATTTTGCTTAGTGATCATGCGCTAAGCTGGGCCTGTTTAAACATTTCAATCACTGGGGATGTGTCTGGGCGTACACCACGCCAAACATAAAAAGCTTCTGCTGCTTGCTCAATCAACATTCCCAAGCCATCAAATACGTTTGCGCCATGTTCATGCGCGAATGCCATAAACGGGGTAACACGACCGTACATCATGTCGTAAGCCAAAGCATTTGGCGCAAAAATAGTACTTGGTAAGGGTAATTGACTATCCGTTAACCCTGCTGAGGTTGCATTAATCACAACGTCGAATTGCTGATCTTGTAAATCATCAAACGCATGCGCTTGCACCGAAACGTAAATCATTTCATCTCGTGCCTCGACGCGTTTCACCATATTGAGTGCTTTATCTAAAGTACGATTGGTAATAATTAACATTGCTGGCTGTGCAGCCAAAATAGGATGTAATACGCCTTCTGAAGCTCCACCTGCGCCAATCAACAAAATACGCTTACCTTTAAGAGATACGCCAATATTCTCAGTGATATCACGAACTAAACCAACGCCGTCAGTGTTATCGCCAATGATGCCTTGTGGGGAAAAAATCAGCGTATTAACCGCGCCTGCATCTTGTGCTCGCTCAGTCAGTTGGTTGGCTATTTCAAAAGCCTCCAGCTTAAATGGCACTGTTACGTTTGCACCCTTAAAGCCTTGTGCCATTAATCTACCGACTGTTTCAGCAAATCCATCTAAAGGCGCCATTACACGTTCGTATTGAATATCCTGACGTGTCAATTCAGCAAACGCATGATGAATCATCGGCGATTTACTATGGGCAATTGGGTTGCCTATTACAGCGTAAAAATCTGTCATTCAATCTTCTGCTTTAGATTTAAGCGTTGGTCCATGGCAAATCAGCGGCTTTCCAACCATTGATCTTACAACGCTGTTTTGTGTCAGGTGTAGATTCACCCTCAAAACCTTCGAGCATATTATAAGCTTCAGCAAAGCCTAACTGCGATGCTAGAACTGCTGCATTGTGTGAGCGGCCACCG
>JBEDFH010000017.1:0-8012 GCA_041175265.1 Pseudomonadota bacterium
GAACCACCCCTTCCCATCTCGAACAGGGCCGTGAAACGATTCTGCGCCAATGATAGTATGCTCTTCGCATGCGAAAGTAGGTCACCGCCAGGCTATTTATTTAATACCTTGTTTGTTCTAAACAAGGTATAGAAGAAGCCCACACTTTGTGGGCTTTTTTGTTTGTAATGAAATGGCAATCAATTTAATGATTGTTATAATAGGGTAATGGGCTTTATGCCCATTTTTTGTTTGGATTTTTAGTATTTAAATACAAATAGATAGGTATTTAATTGCAAGATTTATACGCATTAGTTGAAAAATCAGTTACCCAGTTGGGTTACGAACTTGTCGATTTTGAGGTATCAAATCGCGGTAAGTTGTTACGTCTTTTTATTGATAAGCCTGAAGGCGTCAATATTGATGATTGCGTACTAGTAAGCAATCAATTGGGTAATGTTTTAGCAGTTGAAAATGATTTTGATTATGATCGCCTCGAGGTTTCTTCTCCGGGGCTGGATCGTGCAATAAAGAGAGAATCTGATTTTGTGAAGTTTACTGATTCGCGCGCTAGCGTTAAAACTAGAATGCCAATCGAGGGTAGAAAAAATTTCATAGGGTTGTTAAAAGGTGTGAATGATGGCGTATTAACAATGAATGTTGAGGGTGTTGATGTTGAAATCAGCCTTCTAAACATTGATAAAGCCCGTTTAGCACCAGAATTTTAAAACGTTTTTTGGAATGACCGAATTTTTAGGCGGAGATTAAAATGAGTCGCGAAATATTATTGTTAGTAGATGCACTTGCACATGAGAAGAATGTTGATAAAGAAGTTGTTTTCAGCGCACTTGAGTACGCTTTAGCTTCTGCTACTAAAAAACGTTTTGCAGATGATGCAGACGTACGCGTATCTATTGACCGCGAGACTGGTGAATATGAATCATTTAGACGTTGGACATTGTTAACTGATGACCAAGCACTAGAGAATCCAGGTGCCCAAATGTACGCAGATGATGAGCGTGCTGAAGGTAAAGTTGTTTCTGCTGAGAATACATTTGAAGAGCCGCTAGAGTCAGTGGAATTCGGACGTATTGGTGCACAAGCCGCTAAACAAGTCATTTTGCAAAAAGTGCGTGAAGCCGAGCGCGAGCAAATCTTAGATGATTTCCTTGCCCGCAATGAGCACATGGTGACAGGCACAATTAAGCGTATGGAAAAAGGCAATGCGGTGATTGAAGTTGGCCGTATTGAAGCTTTGTTGCCACGTGAACAAATGATTCCTAAAGAGAACTTGCGTGTTGGCGATCGTGTTCGTGCCTATCTATCAAGAATTGAACGTGGTGGCCGTGGCCCACAATTAATTCTTTCAAGAATTGCGCCTGAATTCTTAACTCGATTGTTTGAGCTAGAAGTTCCAGAAATTGAAGATGGTTTATTAGAGATTCGAGGCGCTGCTCGCGATCCTGGCTTACGTTCAAAAATTGCGGTGAAAGCGAATGATCAACGTTTAGATCCAGTCGGTACTTGTGTAGGTATGCGTGGTTCACGTGTACAAGCAGTGACTGGTGAATTAGCCGGTGAACGTGTAGATATTGTGTTGTGGTCTATGGAGCCTGCGCAGTTTGTTATTAATGCGATGGCGCCTGCTGAGGTTTCAAGCATCGTTGTTGATGAAGATGCACACAGTATGGACGTGGTTGTTGATGAAGAACAATTAGCACAAGCGATTGGTCGTAACGGTCAAAACGTACGTTTGGCTTCTGAGCTGACGGGTTGGACTTTAAACATTTTGACGATTGATGAAGCCGCTAAAAAGAACGAAGAAGAATACGTTAAAACACGTCAATTATTCATTGAAAAATTAGATGTGGATGAAGAAGTTGCTGACATCTTGGTGCAGGAAGGTTTCGGTACTTTAGAAGAAATCGCTTATGTACCAATGGCTGAAATGGCTGAAATTGAAGCCTTTGATGAAGATACGATTAATGAACTTCGTAAACGTGCAAGAGCAGCATTGTTGACAGATGCGATTGCGAAAGAAGAAAAAGTAGAAGAGCCTGCTGCTGACCTTTTAGGTATGGAAGGCATGGATGAAGAAACTGCACATTTGTTAGCATCTAAAGGTGTTTCAACAATGGATGATCTTGCAGATTTAGCTGTGGATGATTTAGTTGATCTAACAAAAATGGATGCAGAACGCGCAAAAACTTTAATTATGACTGCTCGCGCACCATGGTTTGCGTAAGGCTTAATAGCCAGACGCGACAATTAAATTTAATTGAAATCATTTGATTTTTAGAAGTGCTGTAAAGAATAGACTGGAGTAACAGATGGGACAGACAAGCGTATTACAATTTGCGGGAGAGCTAGGCCTACCGGCTGAGCTTTTGCTCGAACAGTTGAAAAGTGCTGGCGTCAATAAAGTTGCATCAAGTGACCAGTTGACTGAGGCTGACAAAGAATTGTTGCTTACTTACTTGCGTAAAGAGCATGGCCAAGCACCTAAAAATAAAATCACTTTAACGCGTAAACAAAATACGGAAATTAAAAAAACTGATAGTTCAGGCAAAGCCCGTACGATTCAAGTCGAAGTCCGTAAGAAGCGTGTTTTAGTTCGCAATGAAGAAGTTGCTGAACAGCCTGCTCCTGCTGAGCCGGTGATTGAAGAACCAGTGATTGAAGCTGTTATTCCTGAAGTTCTTGTTGAGCCAGTCGTTGAAGAACCAGTGATTGAAGCTGTTATTCCTGAAGTGCTTGTTGAGCCAGTCGTTGAAGAACCAGTGGTGACAAAATCAGTGAAGCCAAGCTTACTTTCACCAGAGCAAATCGCACAACGTGCGAATGAAGCTAAACGTCATGAAGCTTTAATGGCTATGCAAATGGAAGATTTGCGTAAGAAGCAAGAGATGGCTCAAAAACGTTTAGATGATGAAGCTAAAAAAGCAGCAGAAGCTGCGGCGGCTGCAGCTAAACTTTCAGCTGGCACTTTGCACAAACCTGCTGCAAAAGAAGGCGCAAAGACAGAAGATAAAAGTGCTAAAAAAGGCGCAAAGAATAAAGAATGGGCTGATGCCGAGAATAAAAAACGCGGAATTAAAACCCGTGGTGACGTCAACATGGGTCAAGGTTGGCGTGCTCAAAAAAGTAAAGCGAAGTCTCAGCGAAATGATGAAGCTGAGCATGCGTTCAATGCACCAACTGAACCTATCGTTCATGAAGTTTTAGTACCAGAAACAATCACTGTTGCTGACTTGGCACACAAAATGGCTGTTAAAGCAGGTGAAGTTATTAAGGTGCTGATGAAGATGGGCATGATGGTGACGATTAACCAAGTGCTTGACCAAGAAACAGCCATTATTTTGGTTGAGGAAATGGGCCATATTGCAAAAGCTGCAGCGGCAAATGATCCAGAGACCTTCTTGGATGATGCTGATCACGCGGAAGCGATTCAAGAAGCACGTCCGCCGGTAGTGACAGTCATGGGTCACGTTGACCATGGTAAAACTTCATTGTTGGATTATATTCGTCGTAGTCGTGTTGCTTCAGGCGAAGCAGGCGGCATTACACAACATATTGGCGCCTACCACGTTGAAACTCCTCGTGGCATGGTGACTTTCTTAGATACCCCAGGCCATGAAGCGTTTACTGCGATGCGTGCCCGTGGTGCGAAAGCTACCGACGTTGTTATTCTTGTTGTAGCAGCTGATGATGGCGTCATGCCGCAAACGATTGAAGCAGTTCACCATGCTAAAGCTGCGGGTGTACCTCTAGTTGTTGCTGTTAATAAGATTGATAAACCAGAAGCAAATTCAGAGCGCGTTAAACAAGAGCTCGTGGCAGAAGAAGTGGTGCCGGAAGACTGGGGTGGCGATGTAATGTTTGTTGAAGTATCAGCTAAAACTGGTCAAGGTATTGATAACTTACTAGAAGCAGTATTGCTTCAAGCTGAAATTTTAGAATTAAAAGCACCTAAAAATACACCAGCTAAGGGCTTGGTGATTGAGGGGCGTTTAGATAAAGGCCGCGGTCCAGTTTCTAGCATTTTGGTTCAGTCAGGTACGTTAAAACGTGGCGATATGATTCTTGCCGGAAGTGCATTCGGACGTGTACGTGCAATGTTGGATGAGGCAGGTAATGATATTAAAGAAGCAGGTCCTTCTATCCCTGTTGAAATTTTAGGTTTGTCAGATGTGCCTAATGCAGGTGAAGAAGTGATTGTGCTTAATGACGAACGTAAAGCACGTGAAATTGCATTGTTCCGTCAAGGTAAATTCCGTGATGTGAAATTAGCAAAACAACAAGCGTCTAAACTTGAAAACATGTTTGATCAAATGGCTGAAGGGGAAGTTAAAACTTTAGGCTTAATTATCAAATCAGATGTTCAAGGCTCATACGAAGCGCTTTCAACTTCATTGCAAAAACTTTCAACTGCGGAAGTGAAGGTCAACATTATTCACACTGGTGTAGGTGCAGTCACTGAATCGGATGTGAACTTAAGCGTCGCATCTAAAGCGGTGTTAATCGGCTTTAATGTTCGCGCAGACGCAGGTGCACGCAAGCTCATCGAGAGCTCAGGCGTTGATGTTCGTTACTACAATATTATTTACGAAGCAGTGGATGAAATCAAAGCAGCATTAGGTGGCATGCTTTCACCAGAGAAGAAAGAAAGCGCAACGGGCTTGGTTGAAATCCGTGAAGTATTCCGTATTTCTAAAGTGGGTGCGATTGCCGGTTGTTACGTCTTAGACGGTGTGATTAAGCGTAACTCTAAGGTGCGTGTGTTGCGTGGTGATGTTGTGATTCACACGGGCGAACTAGATTCATTGAAACGCTTTAAAGATGACGTTAAAGAAGTTAAATCAAACTTTGAGTGCGGCTTGTCATTGAAGAACTTCAACGACATCGAAGTTGGCGACATGCTAGAAGTATTTGAAGTTGTTGAAGTGGCAAGAACACTTTAAAAATGGCTAAAGATTTTGCAAGAAGTGACCGTGTAGCTGAGCAAATGCGCCGAGAGTTGGCGGATTTGCTTCAGTTTGAAGTAAAAGATCCACGCGTGGGTATGGTGACAGTGACTGAGGTTGAAGTGACCGGCGATATGGCGCATGCCAAGATCTATTACAGCACGGCAGAGCAAGATGCAAAATCTGCTGCTGAGCTTCAAAAAGGTTTAGAAAAAACAGCTGGTTTTTTAAGAAGCCAACTTTCTAAACGCATGTTGCTGCGCACAGTGCCGCAGTTGCATTTTGTCTACGATGCTTCGATTGATAACGGGATGAAATTAACTCGTTTAATTAATGAGGCATTGGCAGATAGTCCAAAAGAATAATTGTTCGTCTAAATTAAAGCCAAATTCATGGCGCAATTTAAAAGAGTTAAACGTAATATCAACGGCGTTTTGTTACTCGACAAGCCTCTCGGTTTTTCTTCCAATCAAGCATTACAAAAAGTTAAATGGTTATTTCAAGCAGCCAAAGCTGGGCATACAGGCACCCTTGATCCTTTAGCAACAGGCTTATTGCCTATTTGTTTGGGTGAGGCTACCAAGTTTGCGCAATACGTGACTGATGCGGATAAAACTTATATTGCCACTGTGAAGTTTGGTGAAACGACCACAACAGGGGATGCTGAAGGAGAGATTCTTGCCAAGCATCCTGTTGATTTCGATTTAAAAAAATTATCACTTGTCTGTGATGCGTTTGTTGGCGGAATAAGCCAAGTTCCTCCTATGTATTCAGCATTAAAATTCGAGGGGAAAGCCCTTTACGAATATGCAAGAGAAGGTGTTGATATTGAGCGTAAAGCAAGGTTGGTAAACATCACATCAATTCAAATTGATTCGTTTGAAAACGAGGTCGCTGTGCTAACGGTATCTTGTAGTAAGGGAACTTATATACGCACACTAGCTGAAGATATAGGACATAAACTGGGTTGTGGAGCGCATTTGATAGGCCTGCGTAGAACTGAAACAGCAGGCTACATGATTGAAGATGCAATCACGTTAGAGGCCTTAGAATTATTGGTTAAAGAAACACCTGTTGAAGCATTAGCTGAGCTACTTTTACCTATGGATTCTGCAATCGCTTACTTGCCTAGAGTCCTACTGAATGCCGATGCATCACATTATTTAATGCAAGGCCAAGCTGTATGGCAGTCGGGTGTTATTCCAGAGGGCGAATTACGTCTTTATGATGATAAAAATCAATTTTTAGGCTTAGGTGTTTTGCAAGAGGATGGGAAAATTGCACCTAAGCGTTTAATGCGCGATCCTAATACCATTCAAAATAAAGCATAAATATTAAATCTGCTTGATAAATCACTAGCTTACGTATAGAATGCGCAACTCATTCGTAAATGAATGCATTGGCGGATCCCCTGCTTTTGCATTGACGCTAACTAGATAGGAAAAAAGATGGCAATTACAACGCAAGAAACCGCAAAAATCGTAGCAGATTATCAACGTGCTCCAAACGACACTGGTAGCCCAGAAGTTCAAGTTGCATTGTTGAGCGCTCGTATCACATACTTAACAGAACACTTTAAATCAAACAAAAAAGACAACCACTCACGTCGTGGCTTGTTGGCTTTGGTTAGCCAACGTCGTCGTTTGTTAGATTACCTAAAAGGTAAAGATTTAAGCCGTTACCAAGTATTAATCGAACGTCTAGGTCTACGTAAGTAATAAGTCATTCACAATTTGTTTTTATTTGTGAAATGATGGGAAAGCCGAACACTATTGCTAATGCAATGCTGTTCGGCTTTTTCGTTTGTAGTGGTGGTTAGAAGTTGTTGTAAAAAGTTTTAAAAGTATTTTGAAAAAGATACTTAAATTGAGCGCACTCTAGAACAGTAAGCGTGCATTGTGTAGTGAAATGTTGTTGAGAAAGAAGGAAAAAATGTTTAATAAAGTGAAGAAGAGTATTCAATATGGTGCGCATGAGCTCACCATCGAAACAGGTGAAATTGCTCGTCAAGCAGACGGCGCTGTCATGGTTACTTATGGTGACACAGCAGTATTAGTCACGGTTGTTGGTAAAACAGAAGTTAAAGCGGGACAAGACTTTTTCCCATTAACTGTAGACTACCAAGAGCGTACATACGCAGCAGGTAAAATTCCAGGTGGCTTTTTCAAACGTGAAGGTCGTCCTTCAGAAAAAGAAACTTTAACATCACGTTTAATTGACCGTCCATTGCGTCCATTATTCCCAGAAGCCTTCTACAACGAAGTGCAAGTTGTCGCGACTGTGATGTCATCAGATAGTGAAATTGATCCAGATATTCCTGCAATCATCGGTGCTTCAGCAGCGATGGCAATCTCAGGCATTCCTTTCTATGGCCCATTAGGTGCTGCACGTGTTGGTTATATTGATGGTGAGTACATTATCAATCCATCAGCAACGCAAATGAAAGAAACTGAATTAGATTTGGTTGTTGCAGCAACAGCGAGTGCTGTGATGATGGTTGAATCAGAAGCTAAAGAATTACCAGAAGATGTAATGCTAGGTGCTGTTGTTTACGGCCACGAGCAAATGCAAGCTGTCATTAACATGATTAATGAATTAGCAGCTGAAGTTGGTAAAGAAGCTTGGGACTGGACTCCTCCAGAGCCAAATACAGCAGTGATTGAGAAAGTAACCGCATTGGCTAATGCTGACATTAATGCGGCTTACCAAATCAAATCAAAAGGCGCGCGTTCAACTAAGCTAGATGAAATCAAAAATCGCGTTATTTCAGAATTAATTACTGAAGAAACTTCTACACAAGAAGCGAACGAAATTAAATCAGCATTCTTTGATTTGGAAGCGAAAGTAGTTCGTAGCCAAATCTTGAATGGTGAGCCACGTATTGATGGTCGTGATACACGTACTGTTCGTCCTATTACCATCCGCACTGGTGTATTGCCACGCACGCATGGTTCAGCATTGTTTACGCGCGGTGAAACACAAGCTTTGGTTGTTGCTACATTGGGTACAGGCCGTGATGAACAAACGATTGATGCACTAGAAGGTGCTTATAACGATCGCTTTATGTTG
>JBEDFH010000018.1:0-8193 GCA_041175265.1 Pseudomonadota bacterium
CGCTTAGCGTTGTGTTGTGATAAAGCATGAAGGCAATGAAACCAAGTACACCTCCCCAAATCAGTCCATTAAGCAAACTGACGCCCAACTCTTTTTTAAGCAATGACTGCATGTTATGGGAAGCAATCTGACCTAAAGCCAAGCCTCGCACAATCATTGTAGTCGTTTGATTACCAGAGTTTCCGCCAATACCTGCAACAATTGGCATAAGCGCTGCCAATGCCACAACTTTTTCAATAGATCCTTCAAACATACCAATGACTCGTGAAGCAATAAGCGCTGTGACTAAATTCACAGCCAACCATGCCCAACGGTTTAAATCCTCTTCTTCACGCAAACCGGCCATAGAGAGCATGTCGCTCTCAGCTTCTTCACGGATAAAGTCCATCACTGCATCAACGGTTAAACGTCCAACCAATTTATTGTTGGCATCAACTACAGGGGCAGTCACTAAGTCATAACGTTCGAAAGCTTTAGAAGCATCATCTGCGAGATCTTCAGGATTAAAAACAACAGGGTCAGCGGTCATCACTTCTGAGACGCCAAGGTCCAAATCTTTAACTACTAAACGTTTAAGTGGTAAAACGCCACGTAAGATATCGTGCCTATCGACAACGAATAACTTATCAGTATGATCTGGCAGGGTGCCAATTCGGCGTAAGTATCGAAGTGCAACTTCTAAGCTAATATCTTCACGAATGGTGACAATATCAAAATCCATGAGTGCGCCAACAGCATCGTCTGGATAGGCAAGTGCAGACTGCAAACGCTCACGATTTTGAGTATCTAAACTCTCTAAAAGATCTTGTAGAACATCTTTTGGTAAATCAGGCGCCAAATCGGCAAGTTCGTCAGTATCGAGCTGTTCGGCAGCTGCCAATAACTCATCGCTATCCATGTCAGCAATTAAAGTTTGTCGAACGGCATCTGATACTTCTAGAAGAATTTCGCCGTCGCGTTCAGCCTTAACAAGTTCCCAGACATCTAAACGTTGCTCTAATGGCAGGGCTTCTAGAATATATGCAACGTCGGCAGGGTGAAGTAAATCTAACTTACTTTGAAGGACCGCAAGGTTTTGCTTATGAACAAGCGTCTCAAGTAGCTCTTGCTTAGGCGCATCCTGCTCTTGTTTATGTACAAGATCCTCAATAAGGTGTTGCTTATCGAGCAAAGTAATGACTTGCTGTAAGCTCTCTTGTAAACTTTCTTTAATTTCTTGGTTTTCTGCCATTTGTTTAACTCGCAGATTGCTACGCCTAATTAATGAATCTCACATTGAAATGTAAGCGGATTATTTGAATTTTTGCTTACAAATAATACTTCGATATTATGGTACTTTTGGTGTGACAAAAAAACCATTAATTGGCCATTTTTCAAAACATTTCATATTAAGATAAATTAGCATGCCACAAATCACTTTGTACGGAACTAGCGCTTGCCACTTATGTGAAGATGCCGAAAAAATCATCAGAGCAGCATTGCCAACAAAATTTGCTCATCAATTAATCGTTCTTGACATCACAGAGCATGACGAATTGTACAATCGATATCAGTTCACCATCCCTGTACTCAATATTCAACCAGAAAATATAGAACTACACTGGCCATTCACTGTAAATCAGGTGGCGGAACTATTGAGACAGCAAGGAATTATATAAGATGTAAATAGAATTGTGGAAAATAAAAAAGCCGGTATTAAACCGGCTTTTTTATTAAATGCTAACGATTACTCAGCAACGACTGGTTCAGTTGTTGGATCTGGACGATCAACCAACTCTACTAATGCCATAGGTGCATTGTCACCGTTACGGAAACCGCATTTCAAAATACGTAAATAACCGCCTGGACGTGCTGAGTAACGTGGGCCAAGTTCATTAAATAACTTGCCTACGATATCTCTATCACGCAAACGGCTAAACGCTAAACGACGGTTTGCCAATGTTGCATCTTTGCCCAAAGTAATCAAAGGCTCTGCAACACGACGCAATTCCTTAGCTTTAGGTAAAGTTGTTTTAATAACTTCATGGCGCAACAATGAAGTTGCCATGTTACGCAACATAGCCTGACGGTGGCTACTGGTACGGTTTAGTTTACGATTACTGTTGCGATGACGCATAGTGATATCCTCACACCTTTGCTATTTATACTTTTTCCAGGCCAACTGGCGGCCAGTTTTCTAATTTCATACCTAATGTAAGACCTTTAGATGCCAAAACATCTTTGATCTCATTGAGTGACTTACGACCCAAATTAGGCGCTTTTAATAATTCATTTTCACTACGTTGAATCAAGTCACCAATGTAGTAAATATTTTCAGCTTTTAAGCAGTTTGCAGAGCGAACTGTTAATTCCAAATCATCTACTGGACGCAACAAGATAGGATCTACTTGCGGTACTTGTTTAACTTCAACTTCAGTTGGTGCGCCTTCAAGGTCAGCAAATACAGACAATTGACCAATCAAAATACGCGCAGCATCACGAATTGCTTGTTCTGGTTCCATTACGCCGTTAGTTTCAACGTCCATAATAAGTTTATCCAAGTCAGTTCTTTGCTCAACGCGAGCACTCTCAACATGGTAGCTTACTTTGTTGATTGGGCTGAATGACGCATCAACCATAATGAAGCCTAAAACACGGTCTTCATCTGATTTTTGACGAACAGGCACTGGTTGATAACCACGACCCATTTCAACCTTAACTTCCATGTTCAATTTGCCACCCTTAGTAAGGTGAGCAATCACATGACCAGGGTTGAAAATTTCAGCATCATGGCCTGTTTCAAAATCAGCAGCGGTAACAACACCCTCTGTTGATTTACTTAACTTCAATACAGCTTCTGATTTGCTGTTCAATTTAAGCGCAACACCTTTAAGATTCAACAAGATGTCTACAACATCTTCTTGAACGCCATCTAATGTTGAATACTCATGAACAACACCATCAATTTTTACTTCTGTAATCGCGAAACCAGGAATTGATGATAGCAATACACGGCGTAAAGCATTACCCAATGTATAACCAAAACCACGTTCCATAGGTTCTAAAGTAACACGTGCACGCAATGGAGAAAGAACTTCCACATCCACTACACGTGGCTTCAAATATTCAGTCGGACTGTTTTGCATAAACTTTCCTTACGGTCCTAAATTAAATTACTTAGAGTAAAGCTCAACAACGAGTGATTCGTTAATTGTTGCAGGTAATTCATCACGTTGAGGCTTAGCTTTAAACGTACCCTTAAGTGCTTTAACATCCACATCAAGCCACTCTGGGAAACCACGTTGTTCTGCAGCTGCCAATGCACCTTTAATGCGCAATTGGTTTTTAGAAGCTTCAGCAACTTGTACTGTATCGCCAGGTTTAACTTGGTATGAAGGAATGTTCACACGTTTACCATTAACTAAAATGCTGTTATGACGAACGATTTGACGTGCTTCAGTGCGGGAAGCACCTAAACCCATACGGTAAGCAACGTTATCTAAACGGCATTCCAATAATTGAAGCAAGTTTTCACCTGTCACGCCTTTTTGACGATCTGCTTCAGCGTAGTATCTACGGAATTGACCTTCAAGCACGCCATAAATACGGCGTAATTTTTGTTTTTCACGCAACTGAACGCCATAGTCTGAAAGACGTTGGTTACGTCTTTGACCATGTTGACCAGGTGGGAAATTACGTTTTTCGATAGCGCATTTGTCTGTGAAACACTTTTCACCTTTAAGGAAAAGTTTTTCGCCTTCACGGCGGCACTGACGGCACTTAGGATCGAGATTTCTAGCCAAGGTGTTCTCCTATTATTTCTTACAGCTTAAATGCGGCGCTTTTTAGGTGGACGGCAGCCGTTATGCGGCACTGGCGTCACATCTGAAATGCTAGTAATTTTAAAACCAACAGCGTTTAAAGCGCGCACTGCTGATTCGCGACCTGGGCCTGGGCCTTTAATACGAACCTCAAGATTCTTCACGCCACATTCCTGAGCTGCTTTACCAGCAGCTTCTGCCGCAACCTGAGCTGCGAATGGAGTACTTTTACGTGAGCCTTTAAAACCAGCACCACCAGAAGTCGCCCATGAAAGTGCGTTACCTTGACGATCAGTAATCGTAATAATTGTGTTATTAAAAGAAGCATGAACGTGAGCAATACCCTCCGCTATGTTCTTTTTAACTTTTTTACGTACACGTACGTTAGCTTTAGCCATGTTACTTATTCCTTACTTGGATTGCTTAATAGGCTTAATTGGGCCTTTGCGTGTTCGCGCATTTGTCTTCGTGCGCTGACCACGTACTGGCAAGCCACGGCGATGACGTACGCCACGATAACAGCCTAAGTCCATTAATCGCTTAATGTTCATTGTCACTTCACGACGCAAGTCACCTTCAACTTGTAACTTAGCAACTTCATCACGTAGTTTTTCAACTTCTGCATCGTTAAGATCTTTAACTTTTGCAGTCGCTAAAACACCAGCAGCAATGCAAATTTGCTTCGCTGTATTGCGTCCCACACCATAAATCGAAGTTAATGCGATTTCAGTGTGCTTATGATTTGGGATGTTTACCCCTGCTATACGAGCCATGTACCTACTCCAAAATTATGGCGTACTATTTAATCAAATCGCCAAAAAAGCCCTAAATTTTAACACCTAAGCTGACTTTTAACAATTAGCTTAGTTGATTCTCCACTACTTTATTAAACGTCAAATTATCCTTGACGTTGTTTGTGTCTAGGATCAGTGCAAATTACACGCACAACACCACGACGACGTACTACTTTACAATGACGGCATAAAGCCTTAACTGATGCACGAACTCTCATTTTTGCCTCACAAATCCAAATTAATATGGCTAATTCTACTTAGCTCGGAAAATAATCCGCGCTCTTGATAAATCGTATGGCGTCATTTCTACAGTTACTTTATCTCCTGGAAGAATGCGGATGTAATGCATACGCATCTTGCCTGAAATATAACCTAGTACAACATGACCATTTTCCAACTTAACTCTAAAAGTTGCATTAGGGAGGTTTTCTAAAACCTCGCCTTGCATTTCAATTCTGTCTTCTTTTGCCATTCTTTAACGCTCTCGCTCTCTATTCGGTGCTTAGCGTGGAAGCGCTGAGCCGCCTTTGAAATTAGCTTTCTTGAGCAAACTTTCATACTGGTGTGACATCAAGTGTGATTGAACTTGAGCCATAAAATCCATTGTTACAACAACAATAATCAGTAGTGATGTACCACCAAAATAAAATGGCACATGGAACTTCAAAATCAAAAATTCAGGTAATAAACAAACTGCGGTGATATATAAAGCACCAATCAGCGTCAATCTGCCCATAATACGATCAATGTATTTCGCTGTTTGTTCACCTGGACGAATACCAGGCACAAACGCACCACTTTTCTTCAAGTTGTCTGCTGTTTCTTTAGGATTGAAAACTAAAGCCGTATAAAAGAAACAGAAGAACATAATCGCTGCAACGAAGAACAAAATGTACAAAGGCTGACCTGGAGACAACGTTGTTCCAATATCCTTCAACCAAGACATGCTCTCATTACTACCAAACCAACCAGCCATTGTCGCTGGGAACAAAATAATACTTGAAGCAAAAATTGGTGGAATTACGCCAGCCATATTTAACTTCAATGGTAAATGGCTAGTTTGACCACCCATCACCTTACGACCAACTTGTCGTTTAGCATAATTAACAGTAATTTTTCTCTGTCCACGCTCTACAAACACGACAAAACCTGTCACTAAAATCGTAGCTACGAACAAGAAAATCACAAACACCGGATTAAATGCACCGCTGCCGGCCAAATCCAATGTAGAGAAAATCGCATGCGGCAAACCAGCAACAATACCTGCGAAAATAATAATAGAAATACCGTTACCAATTCCGCGTTCAGTAATTTGCTCACCAAGCCACATCAAAAACATCGTACCGCTAACTAAGGTTACTACCGCAGTTAGCCTAAACATCACACCCGGATCCAAAACAAGACCAGCTTGCGATTCAAGTGCAATTGCAATACCTAAAGCCTGGAAAGTCGCCAACAATACAGTGCCGTAGCGCGTGTATTTAGTAATTTGACGACGTCCAGCTTCACCTTCTTTTTTTAACTGCTCCATCTTTGGAGATACAACAGTTAACAACTGCATAATGATCGATGCAGAAATGTAAGGCATGATCCCTAAAGCAAATACAGTAAATCTTGACAACGCACCACCTGAGAACATATTAAACATGCCAAGAATGCCGCCACTTTGCGACTCAAACAACTTAGCTAATACATCCGCATTGATTCCAGGAACTGGAATGTGTGCGCCTAAACGATAAACAATCAGTGCGCCTAGAACAAAAAGCAGGCGACTCTTTAATTCACCCGTTTTGCTAACAGCACTTAAAATACTATCGTTTGCCAAAACTTACTCTACGATCTTACCGCCAGCAGCTTCAAGAGCAGCACGGGCACCTTTAGTTAACAACAAACCTTGCACTGAAACCGCACGAGTTAAATCGCCAGAAAGGAAAACCTTCGCAGATTTAGCAGTACCAGGAATAACGTTTGCCGCTTTCAATGCTAACAAATCAACAACATCAGCTGTTACCAACAACAATTCGCTAGTTCTAACATGTGCTGTATTTGCTTTAGTCAATGAAACGAAACCACGTTTTGGTAAACGACGTTGCAAAGGCATCTGACCGCCCTCGAAACCAACCTTATGGAAACCACCAGTACGTGATTTTTGACCTTTATGTCCGCGACCAGCAGTTTTACCAAAACCAGAACCAATACCACGACCAACGCGGCGACGTTCTTTTTTGCTGCCTTCAGCAGGAGAAATAGTATTTAATTTCATTATGCCTCTACCTTTAATAGATAGTGAACTGCATTGATCATGCCACGGTTAGCTGGAGTGTCTAACACTTCAACTGTGTGATGCATACGGCGTAAACCTAAGCCAGCAACACATGCACGATGAGATGCAATTCTGCCAATTGTGCTTTTAACTAAAGTAACTTTAATTAAGTTTGCTTCTTTATTTGCCTTAGCCATATTAGCCTCTAATCTCTTCTACACTTTTACCACGCTTAGCTGCAATTTCAGCTGGCGTATTCATAGATTGAAGACCATTTAATGTTGCGCGGACAACGTTGTAAGGATTTGTAGAACCAATGCATTTTGCTAACACGTTGGTAACACCCATCACTTCAAAAATTGCACGCATTGCACCACCAGCAATGATCCCAGTACCTTCAGATGCAGGCTGGATAAATACTTTAGCAGCGCCATGCACACCAGTTACTGCGTGGTGCAAAGTGCCATTATTTAAGCTAACTTTAACCATTTCGCGACGTGCTTCATCCATAGCCTTTTGAACAGCTACTGGGACTTCACGTGCTTTACCTTTACCCATACCTACAGCACCATCACCATCACCTACAACAGTAAGTGCTGCAAAGCTCATAATACGACCACCCTTGACCACTTTGGTCACGCGGTTGACCGAGATCATTTTCTCGCGCAAACCATCGGTTTGCTGTTGTTCCATTTCTTTTGCCATCATCAACCTCGTGAGTTAGAAGGATAAGCCGTTTTCGCGCGCGGCTTCAGCCAACGCCTTAATACGACCGTGGTATTTATAACCTGAACGATCAAAAGCAACAGTAGTGATACCTGCAGCCTTTGCTTTTTCAGCAATACGTTTACCAATTACTGCAGCTGCAGCGACATTGCCACCGTTGGCCAAACTCTTACGAACCTCAGCTTCTAAAGTAGAAGCACTTGCTAGGACTTTATCGCCAGTTTCAGCAATAATTTGCGCATAAATATGACCGTTACTACGGTGCACACTAAGGCGCGTTACCTTCAATTCGGCGATTTTGGCACGGGTTTTACGTGCGCGACGCAGGCGTGAATTTACATTGTTCATGGCTTAAACCTTACTTCTTCTTGGTTTCTTTAATAATTACCACTTCATCTGAATAACGAACACCCTTGCCTTTATAAGGCTCTGGAGCACGATATCCACGAATCTGCGCGGCAACCTGACCAACTACTTGTTTATCGGCACCCTTCAAAACAACTTCTGTTTGTGAAGGCGTTTCAACCGTAACACCAGCTGGCATCTTATGACTAATAGGATGTGAGTATCCAAGCTCTAAGTTCAATGTAGTACCTTGTGCTTGCGCTTT
>JBEDFH010000019.1:0-8001 GCA_041175265.1 Pseudomonadota bacterium
CTTACAATGCTTCATAAAATTTAGCTAAGTTTTTCTGTTAAAATTAACACCATGTTCAAACGCACTTTCATGAGCTTTCTACTGCCGCTGCTATTTTTATTTGCTCAGCATAGCGCAGTTACGCATGAAATTACTCACTACTCTGAGCAAGCGCCGCTTACGCAGCAGAAACAACAGGCCCCACATTCTCTAATTTGTGACAAATGTGTTGCTTATGGGGAAATGGCCAGTGCATTAGATTCGCCTAGTTTTCATATTCCCGTTATACCAACAATAGCAATTCAAGTTGATGGCTATCAATATACTCAAAGTCGTCATGTTGTTGTTTCTTATCAAGCGCGGGCTCCCCCTCTTTTCTCCTAAAGTCATTGATTGAATCGGGGCTTAAAGCCCTTTGTCGTGTATCAAAAAGCGACAATTTCTACTTTATTTAGGAGTACTCCATGAGCAATTCTGATCTATTAGCACACAGGCCTATTGCGATTGCTATTACAACTTTATTTTTTAGTCCTTTGTTGATTAGTGCAACAAGCTTTGCTACTGAAAAACAGATCAATATTGATGCACCTTCAGTGCCGATTACTGGCAACCCATTGGGCGTAAGTTCCGATCAATTAGTGGTCCCCGTGTCTATTTTAAATGGTCGTGAATTGTCATTACGGCGTGAGAGCTCGCTAGGTGAGACTTTAAACGGCACCCCTGGTGTAAATTCTAGTTTTTTTGGACCTAATTCTTCACGCCCCATCATTCGTGGCATGGACGGTGATCGTGTAAGAATGATGCAGAACGGCGTGGGTTTATTAGACGCATCAGCACTAAGCCCGGATCACGCGTTAGGTGTTGATCCATTTATTGCAGAGCAAATTGAAGTGATTCGTGGACCAGCAACCGTCTTATATGGAGCAGGTGCAATTGGTGGCGTAGTCAATGTGATTGACCATCGTATTCCTAAGGAGCCGATTAATGGATCCACGGGTCGTGGTGAAATTCGTTACGGTGGCGCAGATCAAGAAAAAGGTGGTGTCGCAGTTATTGATATTGGCAATGGTATGTTCGCGATTCATGCTGACGCATATCAACGTAAAACTGAAGACTTAAGTATTCCAGGTTATGCAGTCACAAGACGTGGGGAAGCTGATGGTGGACAGAGAATACGTAAAGGGCGTCTAGTAAACAGTGGCGCTGAAAGCAATGGTGGAGCATTTGGTGCATCGCTCACTTTTGATAGAGGTCATATCGGCGTTTCAGTTTCAACTTCAGCAAGTAAGTACGGGGTACCAACAGGGACTTCGGAACTTACAAATATTGATATGCTGTCACAGCGAACAGAACTGTCATCAGAAGTTCGAGAGTTGGGAACATTTGTTGAGCGTATTAAATTTAGGATGGCGCATACTGATTATCAGCATACCGAATTTGCTGATAAAACTGCCGAGTCGAGATATTTAAATAGTGGTGTTGAAGGTACTTTAGAGGCTGCGCATCAAAAAATTGGTGACATGTCTGGTGTGGTTGGTTTTCAGTTTGAAAATACTAAGTTAAAAACGCTAGGATTTGGGGAGCACGGCCATTCACTATTGCCATCAACACAAACGACTCGTAAAGGTATTTACCTGTATGAAGAGTTACCGCTAGATCGCTTAAAGTTAAGCGCTGGTGGACGTATTGATAAAATTAATATTCGCTCTGGTGGTGGAGGGGATGATCATGCTGGAGAACCCCATTTTGGGGATCCAAGCTCGAAGCACTTTAATACCGCCAACCTTTCAGGGGGCGCATTATTTAAGCTCGATGATAACTGGAGTGTCGGCAGTAATTTAACCCATACGGAACGGGCGCCAACCGCGAATGAGCTGTTTGTAAATGGCCTTCATCATGCAACACGTCTTTATGAACTTGGGAATGCGGATCTTAAGAAAGAACGCTCTAATGGGGTGGATGCACAATTAAGATGGAAGGATGCAAAAAACTCTTTCAATGTGAGCGCTTATTACACGCGTTTTCAAAACTTTATCAATCTTTATAAAACAGGGATTCTTGTTGACGAAGAGGGAGCAGCAGGAACGGGTGGTATTGAAAAACAGGCTATTTTCCGTGGCGACAAAGTAACCTTTAGAGGCATGGAAGCCGATGGTCGGTTTAGAATTTATGAAGGTTCGGGCGATTTAGATTTAACGCTACGTGGCGATTATGTCAGAGCAACCAATTCTGATACTGGCAATCCTGTTCCGAGAATTTCACCGATGCGTTTAGGTTTTGGATTTGATTATAAATTTAATCAAATTGGTGCGCGTCTTGATGTATTGCACGGCTTCAAACAAAATCGTACCGATGCTGAGGAGTTTTCAACGGATGGTTATACGATGGTTAATGCGATGGCAACTTATCGTTTAAATACCGCTTACGGTTTAGAGCTATTTGCAAAGGCTAGAAATTTGCTTGATCAAGAAATACGAGATCACAGCTCTTTCCTTAAAGAAATCGCTCCGATGGGTGGGCGTTCATTGCTAGTTGGGGTGCGAGGTGAATTTTAGTTGATACTCAGGTGCAGCGATGCTGCGCTTGAGCTATTATGAGCACTTCAAGTATTTAATGAATGTAAGAGATTAATATGGCACGTACAGTAAATTGCATCAAATTAGGCAAAGAGGCAGATGGTATGGATTTTCCTCCTTACCCAGGCGAGCTTGGCAAACGCATTTATGAAAATGTTTCCAAGGAAGCTTGGGCTGGCTGGCTTAAACAGCAAACCATGTTGGTCAACGAAAATCGTTTAAGCTTAGCTGATCCGGAAGCGCGTAAGTATTTAACGCAGCAAACTGAAGCTTACTTCTTCGGTGAAGGTGCTGATAAAGCGAGTGGCTATATTCCAGAAAAGTCTTAATCAATAAGCTTAAAAAATAAAAAAGGGCCGTCAATTTTACGGCCCTTTTTTATTTTCGAGACTAGGCTGGAATTATGGAGCGAGTGTTTCGCGTTCCATTTCATCAACGGTTGTATGACGAACATCTTTGCCTTTAACCATGTAGACAACATATTCAGCGATATTTTTAGCATGGTCACCAATACGTTCAATCGCTTTTGCTACAAATAGCACCTCAAGTGACATTGAAATCGTACGTGGATCTTCTAACATGAAGGTAATCAACTGACGCATTGCTGCACGGAATTGTTCATCTACTTGTTCATCTTGACGTGCAACATCAACAGTTTTTGTCACATCTAAACGTGCGAATGCATCTAGTGATGTGCGTAACATCTCACGTACTAAGCTCACCATCGTATTGATTTCGTTAAAACGCGGTTTGTACATGCGATCTGACTCGTAGATTTTTTGAGCAACACGAGCAATTTTAGTTGCCTCATCGCCGATACGTTCCAGATCAGTAATGGTTTTTACGACCATCATAATCATACGTAAGTCACCAGCCGCTGGTTGGCGACGTGCGATGATGTGGCTACAGTCTTCATCTACTTGCACTTCAAGGGCATTTACGCGGTGGTCGGCTTCCATTACTTCTGCAGCAAGTTTTGGATTGACGCTCACCAAAGACTCCAGTGCATTTACAATTTGCTGCTCAACCAAGCCGCCCATTTCAAGTACCTTTGCACGAACTGTTTCCAGTTCAGCATCATATTGCTTAAAAATGTGTTCAGATTGCATTGAAAATATCCTTGTTAAATAAAGCATGCCATTAAAGGCATTTACTGGAATGTTATAGCTTAATCTTTTTTTGTGACAGTTTTATGTAAAACCCACAAAAAATTAAATTAACGTTTGTAGGTTTTGACACCTTCAGCAGTTGCTAATAACAGAATGTCTGCTGGACGTGCTGCAAATAAACCGTTGGTAACGACACCGACGATTTGATTGATTTTCGCTTCCATCTCAACTGGATTGCTAATAGTGAGTCCGTGGACATCTAAAATTACATTGCCATTATCTGTTGTGAAATCACGTAGTTTAGGTTGGCCGCCCAATTTAACGAGTTCACGTGCAACATGACTGCGTGCCATTGGTAATACTTCAACTGGAAGTGGAAATTTGCCTAATACTGGGACATATTTGGTTTCATCGCAGATACAAATAAAACTTTTCGCGCAAGCTGCCACGATTTTTTCACGTGTTAATGCACCACCACCGCCTTTTAGCATGTGAAGATGCTCTGTAATTTCATCAGCGCCATCTACATAAATTTCCATGCCGTCTACGGAGTTTAAATCAAATACTTCAATGCCGTGAGCACGTAGGCGTTGAGCAGTGGCTTCTGAGCTGGCTACTGCACCATCAATTTTTGATTTAACTTTTGCGAGTTCATCAATAAAAAAATTGGCAGTTGAGCCTGTGCCCACACCAATAATCCCGCCCTTAACATAAGAAACAGCCGCTTGTGCGACCTGTTGTTTTAATTCGTCTTGCGTTGCCATGTTCGATTTATCCTTCAATTTGCATAATTAAATTCTTTAATCATGCGTTTTCTTTATAATTACAAGCTACCCTCAATAATACACTTTGCCAGACTGAATGAAAAACGACTATCTAGAAAAAATTCGTGCAGCAAGCGTTTATGACGTTGCTAAAAAAACACCGCTGGAATTCCAGCCTAATTTATCAGCACGCCTAGACAACAGAGTTTTGTTAAAGCGCGAAGACATGCAGCCTGTATTTTCTTTCAAAATACGCGGCGCTTACAACATGATGGCGCACCTTTCTGAGGAAGCGCTTGCCCGTGGTGTGATTGCAGCCTCTGCGGGTAATCATGCTCAGGGTGTTGCCCTTTCTGCCCAAAAATTAGGCTGTCGCGCTGTCATCGTTATGCCAACTACCACCCCACAAATTAAAGTGAATGCAGTAAAAAGTCGTGGCGGCGAAGTGGTTTTATTTGGTGATTCTTATTCAGATGCTTATTTGCATGCATTGGAGCTAGAAAAATCTGAAGGGCTTACCTTTGTTCATCCTTATGATGACCCTGAAGTGATTGCAGGGCAGGGCACAATTGCGATGGAGATTTTGAATGAACATCCAGAGCCCATTGAAGCCATCTTTTGCTGTGTTGGCGGCGGTGGCCTGCTTGCAGGGATTGCTGCTTATGTGAAAGCGCTACGCCCCGAAATTAAAGTCATTGGGGTAGAAGCTAACGATGCGGACGCAATGACGCAATCATTAAAAGCAGGCAAGCGTCTAATGCTTGATCAGGTTGGTTTGTTTGCTGACGGCGCCGCCGTTAAGCAGGTTGGTGAGCATACTTTCAAGTTGTGCCAAGAATATGTGGATGAAATGATTCTGGTCGATAATGACGCAATTTGTGCGGCTATTAAAGATGTGTTTGAAGATACGCGTTCTATTCTAGAGCCTGCTGGTGCACTTGCTGTTGCTGGGATGAAAGAATATATCAAGCGTAATAATGTGCACGGAAAAACCATGGTGGGTATCGCCTCTGGCGCCAATATGAATTTTGATCGTTTACGTTTTGTTGCTGAGCGTGCAGAGATTGGTGAGAAACGAGAAGCCGTGTTAGCAGTGACGATTCCAGAAAAGCCTGGCTCATTCAAAACGTTCTGCCGCTTATTAAGTGGACGAAGCATTACTGAATTTAATTATCGTTATTCAGATCCTAAGTTTGCTCATATCTTTGTTGGTATTGCGATGAGTAATGCTCAGCAAGCAACACAGCTTGTTGAGATGCTTAAGGCGCATGATTTGCCTGCCTTGGATTTAACAGACAATGAAGTAGCAAAATTACACTTACGCCATTTGGTTGGCGGTCATGCACCACAAGCAAAAAACGAAGTGTTATATCGATTTGAGTTTCCTGAAAAGCCAGGTGCGCTCATGAATTTCTTGGATACGATGGGGCATGATTGGAATATTAGCTTGTTCCATTACCGTAATCATGGCGCTGATTACGGCCGTGTATTAGTTGGCATGCAAGTTCCACCAGAAGATCGAGCAGCTTTTGCAACATTCTTGGAGCAGCTTGGTTATCCTTATTGGGATGAAAGTAATAATCCAGCATATCAATTGTTTCTTGGCTAATCTAATTCTGGGTGGGAGAATTTCCCGATATTAGGATAGATAGAACTTTTGGTCTGTGAATATGGACTAAAATTTGAACTTAAAGATTGCCTTGTAAAAATTAAACAATAGAAAGTAAATCGATGAAAAAAACGAATATCTTACTTGGTCTGTTTCTAGGATTATTAAGTGCATTAGCAAATGCTGGTGAGCGTGGAAATGCTTATGTTTCTAATCAGGACGGTGGCATTACTGTGATTGATTTAGATTCACTTGAAGCAACTGGAAACATTGATATCCAAGCAAAAAGTCCTCGTGGTATTGGTGTCACTGAAGATGGTAAATACCTCATTACTGCAAATAAAGACGACGACAATATTTCGGTAATCGATCGCGCTAGTGGCCAACTTGTTAAACACATCAAAGTCGGCAAAAACCCTGAGTTTGTTCGTGTTCATAAAGGTTTTGTTTTTGTTTCGACAGAGCCAAGCTCTAAAGGTGGTCCACCTCCTAAGCCTGGTGAAGTTGCTAAAGAAGATGACGACGATGATGAAAAAATCCCAGCGCGTATTGCTGTTGTGGATTTGAAAAAAGGTAAAAAGATTCGTGAAATCGTTGGCGGCCCGGAAACTGAGGGGATTGAGTTCTCCAAAGATGGTAAAAAACTAATCATTACCAATGAGGCTGATAACACGATTACTGTTCATAATTTAGCAACAGGTAAATTGCTTAAATCAATTTCTACCAAAGAGTACGGTGATCGTCCGCGTGGAATTAAAGTATCTCCAGATGGTACTTACTACGTTTCCACATTAGAGTACGGTAACAAATTCATTGTGCTTGATAAAAACTTTAAAGTAACGCGAACTGTAGAAACAGGCCAATCTCCATACGGTATTTCTTTTGACCGAAGTGGCGACCGTATTTATGTGGCCAGTTCAAAAGAAAAAGCGATGCAAGTTTATGATGCAAAAACCTTTGAAAAGATAAAAGATATTCCAACAGGAAATCGTTGTTGGCATTTCAGTTTCACGCCGGATGACAAAGAAATCTTACTGGCTTGTGGTAAATCAGACGCAGTATTGGTAATTGATGTTGAGAAAATGGAAAAAACCAAATCCATTACTCATAAAGAAATGCCTTGGGGTGTGATTACATACCCAAAATCAATGGGTAGTTTAGATAAGCCTTAATAATCATTTGAAATAAAAAAAGCCCCATGATTTGGGGCTTTTTTATGGTTAAAGTAATTTGTTAATGATTTCCCAGTCTCTAGGATCAACCGGAGTAATCGATAGGCGGTTGCCGCGTTGCAAGATTCTTAAATTGGAGAGCTCTGGATTTTCACGCATTTCTTTCAAGCTGAGTAAACGTGTTTTCTTGACCAGTTTTACATCCACGTTAAACCAGCGAGGGTTCTCAGGAGTAGCTTTGGGATCGTAATATTTATGGCCTTCAATAAATTGTAAACGATCAGGATAGGCGAGGGTGGATACTTCGCATAATCCAACAATCCCAGGTTCTGCGCAGTTTGAGTGATAAAACAAAACCCCATCCCCCACCTTCATTTGGTCGCGCATAAAGTTACGTGCTTGATAATTACGGACACCATACCAATCAACGGATTGATTAGGAAAACCAGCAAGGTCGTCAATTGAAACATCAGCAGGCTCAGACTTCATTAACCAATAACGCATTTTTATTCCTTCAAACAACTTTTATTCAAATATACTCGTATCATAACCCGACTTAATATTAAAAATGAGGCCGATGATGGCAAAAAATGTATTAGGCACCACCTTACAAACCTGCAGTCTTGATCCATTAACGGGCTTTACCAGAACAGGATGTTGTGAAACTGGACCGCAAGATGCTGGCAGCCATACAGTTTGTGCGCAAGTGACTGAAGAATTCTTAATTTTTTCTGCTAGCAAGGGGAATGATTTAACGACACCACGCCCTGAATATGGATTTGAAGGCCTGCA
>JBEDFH010000020.1:0-9948 GCA_041175265.1 Pseudomonadota bacterium
GTTTTAGATAGAGTTAGGGAAGAGTTTGCAATTAATAGTGCCGATTTGGATGAGAATAATCCAACGGCTGGTCTCACAATTATTGCAAATCAGTTTCTGGGATTAATAAGAAGAGATGAAGTTTTAGGGGCGCACAGAACGATGTTTTCTTGTGCGAC
This sequence comes from Pseudomonadota bacterium, assembly GCA_041175265.1. Taxonomy (GTDB): domain Bacteria; phylum Pseudomonadota; class Gammaproteobacteria; order Burkholderiales; family Methylophilaceae; genus Methylopumilus_A. Next base: position 159 of record JBEDFH010000020.1, read on the forward strand.
AACTCACGCTGAGCTTTGTGATAATTTTTATAAAAATGCGCCAATGAAAATTCATGCTGAAGTGGCTCAATATTTAGCGAAATGTAAGGTGCTTAAAATTAAAGATCCGAATATTGCATCAGATCAATTCCTATCATTATTTCTTGGGCTAGATCATATTAAATGCTTGTTGGGATTTGAGAAGCCCAGCAAATCAAAAGACCAAGCGCTGATAAAGGAAAACATAACGTTTTTTATCAATGCATATTCTTAGTAAACCCTATTAAAAATTTCAATTGCTTACGTATGATTTTAAAACCTTACTCACTTTAGCCTAAGCGCATTAAGTACCACGATCAGCGAACTCACAGACATACCAATAGCCGCCATCCATGGACTAATTGCGCCGCTCGCGGCAAAAGGCAAAGCAATCAGGTTGTAAACAAGTGCCCAAGCAAAGTTTTCACGGACCACGTTGATTGCGAAGCGACTTCGCTCTACTGCATGGTCGATTTCTAATAAATTTTCAGACAGTAAAACAACATCACCTGTGGCACGTGCCATTTGAGTGCCACTTCCCATCGCAATCGAGACCTGTGCACCAGCTAATACAGGAGCATCGTTAATACCATCCCCCACCATGGCAACTACTGCGCCCTTGGCCTGCAATGCGTGCAAGTAAGCTAGCTTTTGCTCAGGGGAACACGCCGCCTGCCATTCTTCTACGCCTACCTTCTGGGCGAATGATGAAACGGCGGATTCAGAATCTCCACTTAAAATCGCCACATGGATTCCACGTGCTTTTAGTTTCTCCATCATTTCTTTAGCTTGAGGACGTAGTTGATCTGCCAATGCAAAGGCTGCAAGCACGCGTTTTTCGTCACACAACCAAACGACGGTTGCACCGAATAATGAAGCATCATCATTTAAAGATAGGCCGTGTAATAAATGCTCATGTAGCGTTGCATTACCTAGCGTATAAACTTGCCCATTGATGGCGCCTTGTAGGCCTTGGCCTGGAATATTTTTAGCGTCAGCTACGGGGTACAGCACTTGATGTTTAGTCGCAGCGATAAATGGCTTAGCAAGGGCATGCTCTGAATTCTTTTCTAAACTAGCCGCAAGCTTTAAACACTCTTCAATATCAATTTCACTGCAGGAATGGCTGTTTTCTATTGTTAGATGCCCCAGTGTAAGGGTGCCTGTTTTATCGAAAACAAAATGCGTCACTTTAGCCAGCGTTTCTAAAGCGTGACCACGCGTTAATAGAACGCCACGCTGAACAAGGTGTGAGCCAGCGGCAGCAAAGGCAGCAGGTGCTGCTAAAGATAATGCACATGGACAACTCACCACCAATACTGTGAGTATAATTTCTACCGTACGGCTAGGGTCTATTTGCCACCAAACAAGGGCAACTACTGCAACGACTAATAATAAAGCGCTGGTGAAATAAACGGCAATCTTATCGGCTGTTTGCGCTAGCTTAGGCTTCTCTGCTTGTGCACGATCTAGTAAACGAGAAATACCGGCAAGCATGGTGTTTTCAGCAACGGCGCTCACACTAATTGTGAGCGGACTTTCGTAATTAATACTGCCAGCGAATACTTCCGAATTCAGGGTCTTCTTGAGGGGTCGGCTTTCACCTGTGAGCAGGGATTCATCCACACTACTTTCACCATCAACCACGACACCATCTGCGGCAATCGTTTCACCTGGCTTAGCGAGAATATAGTCCCCAAGCTCTAATTCCATGACAGGGACTAACGATTGTTCTTTACCGTTTATTTTTGTTGCCATCAGTGGTGCTAAGCGAAGTAAATTTTCTGCTGCTTCCACGGACTTCTCACGGGCATTACGTTCAAGAAATCGTGTGCCTAGCAAGAAGAAAATGAGCATGGTAATCGTATCGAAATAGACCAAGCCTGATCCCGTGATGGTTGCCCAAAGACTGCCAGCAAACCCTGTTAACAGGCCTAATACAATCGGCACATCCATGCCGATATTGCGATTAGCAATGCCACGCCAAGCACCTACATAAAATGGCCATGCGGAGTACACCATGGCCTGAGTATAAAGGCCCTGCCAGCATCATGACTTGACCTGCAGCTAAGCCTGCAATCGCTAATCGACGGAAGTCTAATTTACGTTGTTGCTGACGAATTTGTTCCTGTTGTTGCGCACTAAAGGGATGGGCGTGATAACCAATTTTATTAATTTCAGCCAGAATTTGGCTTAGTTGAATTTCATCATCATTCCAAATGACACGCGCACGTTGTGAGCTGTAATTCACTGAAACACTGACGACACCTTTGAGCTGTTTTAAATGACGCTCATTTAACCAAACACAAGCGGCGCAGGTAATGCCTTCAAGAATGAGCGAGGCTTCTTTTTGATGACCTTCTGAAGAGAGCACAAAACTTTTTTGCACTTCCGGATGGTCATAAAGTGCCAGCTGACGCAGGACTTCAGGTACTAAATCTTCAGGGGTTTTAGGTAACTCAGTACGATGTTTGTAATAGTCTTCCAAGCCGTTTTCAACAATCGCCTCAGCAACCGACTGGCAGCCCAAACAGCACATAGGCTCGGCATGGCCGAAGATTTTAGCGGAGAAGCTGGTGCCTGCAAGCACAGGCAAGCCACAATGGAAACAGACGATATCCGAAGAGCCGCGATTGCTAGGTTCTACAAACTTGGTGGACAAACTTAGTCACCATCAACAAAAATGGATTGTTTGCTTGTGTATTGGTCATTACCACGCGAAATCTGTAAATGCGTTAACCAGCGGCCTTCAGCTGGCAACTCACACTTGACTTGATATTGACCTGGTGTTGACTCCACAAAATCGAGCGTTTGATCGTCTCGGCTATTCGCCATACGCCATAGAGACAAGCTAATCTTTGCTCCAGCAACAGGCTTACTATCTTTATCTAGCAATTCGATAGTGAGTAAAGATGTTTGCTTAGGCTTTAGTTCTTTAAAGCCGATAAGCTTAACTTTCCAGCCCAAACTTTTTTGCTCATCGACTTGCTGCAAGTGTGGCTCATAGGATTTGTTTTTATCGTGCGGTATCACTCCAGGAAAGCCAGTATGCAAAGTTGCATTACCTGGGTTTGGCAACCATGACTTAGCAAAGCTATCTGGCAAGCCTCTGGTTGAAAGTGATAAGAAGACAGCATTAAGAACAACTAGACTAATAAAGAAAATGACAATCAGTCGTGGGGCCCAATGAAGCTTCTGCTTATTATGTTGCATACCTCCAAATACGATCAATAAACCCGCGTTGGCTAGGTAAACCGCAAAGTGAATGGCAAGCACATCGCCACCTGACCAAAATTTGGTGCTGTAGTATAGATAAGCAACAAAAGGGAAAATACCACTTAAAATGCCCGCCCAGAAGTTTGAAAGCCCCAGCTTTCTGATGGTGAAGAACATGACAGCGGAGAACAAAATACCGCCAAATAATGTTTCTGTCATGCTCAACTCACTCAAGCTCAGTATGTTATTTAACATCGCAATTCATCTCGTTAACTATTGAAATTAGCTTCAATTTTAATCACTTCTTTTGTTGATGCTGAGGTAATCACAAATTTGAAGTTCTTTACTTTTGAGGCTGCTTCGGCTGGTAAATTCACTGCTGCGTTCATATTAAGACCTTTACCTGCCTTGACTGATACTGACCTAAAATGATGCATATCGAGTGCCCTTGGTGAAATCCCTTCGACATCAATGGTATAAATTTCATCTGATTCTGTTTTGTTAACGATATGAATCACATATCGATTACGAATACTGCCATCAGACAGCATCACAAACAAAGGTTGACGAACCTGCTGAACGTTCGCCTCAACCTTACTACGGCTGCCAATGTTGTAAGCCAGTACGGTTGTCATTAAAACCAAAGCTGTAGCATAACCAATCACTTTAAGACTTTTCCAAGCTAAGCGAGGGGGATGTGGTTTATCACTTGCGATATTGATCTCCGAATCATAACGAATCAACCCTCTTGGATAACCAACAGAATCCATGATGTTATTACATGCATCGATACATAAGCCGCATGAAATACATTGATACTGAAGGCCATCACGAATATCAATGCCAGTCGGACAAACTTGCACACAGAAGCCGCAGTCAATACAGTCGCCATGTCCTGCAGCTGTTCTTTCCTCATGTGTTTTCAATCCCGCTTTTGGAACAGAACGGCCTTTTTCACCTTCACCGCGTTTTGCATCGTAATTCACTGCAAGCGTATCACCCTCGTACATTACGCCTTGGAATCGGGCATACGGACAAGCAAACAAACAAATTTGCTCACGTGCAACACCAGCTGACATATAAGTTGTGAAGGTTAAAACTAACACAGCAAAATAACCACCTGGATAAGCTGTCCCCATAAAAAAGTCTTTAACAAAAGCCGGGGCGTAAGAGAAATAGGCAGCAAAAGTAATGGCAGTCCAAACTGAGATGACGATCATAACAACATGAGCACCGCCTATTTTTACAACTTTTTCAAGATTCCAAGGTTGCTTTTGTAAACGCAACCGCGCTGGGCGCTCACCTTGAATAAGATGCTCAACCATAATAAACAAGTCAGACCAAAGCGTTTGAAAACAGAAATACCCGCACCAAGCTCGACCAATCAGACCTGTTGTAAAAAATAAAAGTACCGCGGCAATAAACAAAACCATGGCAAGCCAGAAGATATCTTGAGGATAAACAATCAAATCGAAAATAAAGAAACGACGTGAAGTGAGATCAAATAAAATTGCCTGATCAGCAGCGCTATTTCGATCCCATGGAATCCATGGCAATCCAAAATAAACAATATAAGCCACCACCATCACGATGGTTTTGAAATTACGAAATTTACCCGCGACAGATCTCGTCACAATTGGAATATGCTTTTGATATAAAGGCTTTTCTGTCTCTTGGGTTTGATTTTCTTGCATGATTAATCCCGTAAAAAATAAAGGCCTGCAATTCCTTGCAAGCCTTTATTTGTTATTGCTATTAGCAGAGCAATTATTCGCTCTGTTTCATAAAACGAATATTACTTGCCGCCACCTAAACTGTCATGAACGTAAACAGTTAACAACTTAATCTGTTCAGGATTCAAACGACCACTCCAAGCCGGCATAACGCCATTATTAGCACCATTAATTAGTACATATTTAATTTCTTCAAGTTTTGCTTCAGGTGTTTTCGCACCCTGCACGTCTGCCCATAACCAGATTTTGTCTGTTAGGTTAGCTGAACCAATTGCAGTCATCCCTTTAGCATCTGGGCCATGACAAGCATAACAACCAGCTTTACCATGGAATAGCGCATCACCTGCTTTAGCAGCTTCAGCATTATGTGGCTCACCTGACAAACTCAATACATAGTTTGCAGCTTGAACAATCTCTTCACCCGTCAATACTGCTTTAAATGATGGCATCGCACCGCGGCGACCGCCAACAAGAGTAGTGTGAATTTCTTCGTAAGTACCACCATATTGCCAATAGTCATCTGTCAGGTTAGGTGAGAATTTAATTTTACCTTGGGCACCTGCTTGGTGACATGGAGCGCAGTTATCTGAGAATAAAGTTTTACCAGCTGAGTTAACAAACTGCATTAAATCTGCATCTTTAGAAACTTCAGCAAACGGCATCGAAGCTACTTTATCAAACCATTGCTTTTGTGCAGCTTTATGTTCGTTCATTTCAACCATGAACTTAGAACGCATGTTCCAATGGGTTGTTTTTTGTGTTTCTTTACCATCAACTGACTTTGCAGTGTAGGTGAGTGTATTCAACCCTGGTACGCCCTTGGTATATGTATGACCAATCGGCCATGCTGGGTACATCAACCAATACACAAATGCAAATGCACAAGTAATATAGAAACCCCACACCCACCACATCGGCAATGGATTGCTCAGTTCTTCAATCCCGTCCCAAGAGTGACCGGTTGTCTTTACTGCTGGTTTTTTCGTATCCTGACTCATAATAATTCCCTACTTAAATATCGTCGTCATGCAAAGGTATATTTTTGTAACTTTCCAACTGCTCACCACGTTGCTTGTTTCCGTAGAGATAAATCACTACCCCAACGAAAACCGTAAAGAAAATCACCAGCGAAAGCGGCTTAGTGTTTTCAAACTTAGTAAACCAAAGTAAAAATTCCATTTCAATATCCTCAGCGCATAACGAATTCGTTAAAAACAATCGCTATTTTAAATTTTAAAACTAGCGGAATTGCACGAAATAGTCGTCGTCGTATTTCTTGAAATCGACCAATGTACCTAACATTTGTAAGTAAGATACCAAAGCATCCATTTCAGAAAGCTTTTCTTGATTCGTATCAAAATTACCAACTTGTGCTTGAGCAACTAAGTTCTTCTCTGCGTCTGGGATATGCAAGCTCTTAGCCACATCTTCACCAAACTCTTTAACGTTCTTTTGGTACTCAGCTTGACTGACTGAATATGGAACACCTGTTACTCGCAATGCACGCATACGCGCTTGAATATCTGAGTAGTCCAAATCAGTTTTTACTAACCATGGATAGTTAGGCATTACCGATTGCGGCACTAGAGAACGTGGCGCTGTTAAATGTTGTGTATGCCAAGCGTTTGAGTATTTACCACCAACACGTGCTAAATCTGGACCAGTACGTTTTGAGCCCCATTGGAATGGGTGATCGTACTTAGACTCAGCAGCAAGTGAGTAGTGACCGTAGCGTAATGCTTCATCACGGAATGGACGGATCATTTGTGAGTGACACAAATAACAGCCTTCACGGATATAAATATCACGGCCACGTAACTCTAACGGAGAGTATGGACGGACACCGTCAACTTTTTCCACTGTTTCTTTAATAAAGAATAAAGGAACAATTTCAACAAGACCGCCAGCACTAATCGCCAACATCGTGAGTACAAGTAACAATCCTACGTTACGTTCAATTTTGTCATGTTTCATGATAACTCCAACTTTCTAATCTTTAAGCCCTCTATCAGGACTCATCCTTAATGACATATCTGTAAATTATGACAGCCCGATTAAGCGCCTTGTTCTGTACTGCCGCTCTTAATTGTTTTGTACATGTTGTAGCACATGATCACCATACCCGTTAGGAAGAACAAACCACCTACCGCACGCATGATATATAGATTATGCGCTGCTGCTACTGACTCGATGAAGGCATATTGCAAATTGCCGAAATCGTCAAACGCACGCCACATTAGACCTTGCATAATGCCTGAGATCCACATTGCTGTGATGTAAAGCAAGATACCGATTGTTGCTAACCAGAAATGCAAGTTAATTAAACGATTGCTGTAATTTGTTGTATTCCAAAGTTTAGGAATCAAGTGGTATAGAGAACCAAATGACACCATCGCAACCCAGCCCAAAGCACCTGAGTGCACGTGACCAACAGTCCAGTCAGTGTAGTGAGATAAAGCGTTCACATCTTTTAGAGACATCATTGGGCCTTCGAAGGTAGACATACCGTAGAAAGACAATGACACAATCAAGAAACGCATAATTGGATCAGTACGCAATTTATCCCAAGCACCTGACAGTGTCAGAATACCGTTCACCATACCGCCCCATGAAGGAAGCAATAATACGATTGAGAATGTTGCAGCTAAAGTTGATGTCCAATCTGGAATCGCTGTCCAATGTAGATGGTGTGCACCAGCCCACATGTACAAGAAAATCAAAGCCCAGAAGTGCAATACTGATAAGCGATATGAGTAAACAGGACGACCTGCTTGCTTAGGAACAAAGTAGTACATCATGCCCAAGAATGCTGCAGTTAGGAAGAAACCAACTGCGTTATGGCCATACCACCATTGCGTCATCGCATCTTGCGCACCAGAGAATAAGCTATAAGACTTCATAGAGAAGAGGCTTACTGGTACTGCAAGGTTATTAAATGTGTGTAATAGCGCTGTCGCCAAAATGAATGCTAGATAGAACCAGTTTGCCACATAGATGTGTGGTTCTTTACGCTTCATTAAAGTGCCAACGAATATGACGAGGTAAGCAACCCAAACAACTTCAATCAACAAGTCGATTGGCCATTCCATCTCCGCATATTCACGGCCTTGTGAGTAACCAAAAACGTTACCTAGTGCCGCACAAACAATAATTGCTTGCCACCCCCAGAATGTGAAGTTCGCAAAGTTACCGCCGAACAGACGCGCCTGACAGGTACGTTGAACCACATAGTAAGAAGTAGCAAACAATGCACTACCACCAAAACCAAAAATCACAGCGCCAGTATGAACTGGGCGTAAACGGCCGAAGGTAATGTAAGGAATGTCAAAATTTAACCATGGGAAAGCAAGTTCTGATGCAATGTATACACCAACCAACATGCCAAAAGCACCCCAAAACAAGGTCATAATTGCGAATTTACGAATAATATCGTAGTTATATTGTTCGTTATTTGTAACACTCGTAGTTGCCATAACCACGTCTCCTAAAACTAAAAAAATGTAGCTTACTTAAGATTACTGAAGCCTGCGTAGCTAATAGCACACATGGCATTATTTTCAGATTGAACCGATTATATCCTTTGATGAATCAATCGCACAATCAAAAAAAACCTTTATCTGAATATGGTATTACATCAACATTTTCAAATCGTTTGCAATTTCATGAGGTTTTTGGCCGTATTTAAAATACAAACGCAACTTACCTGCCTGATCATAAACGTAAGTTCCCGCACTATGATCAATGCTGTAGCTTTCAGCTCCAGCTGTATTTTTCCGCTCGTGAAACACTTTAAAATCTTTAGCCACTTTGTCTATTTGGGCTGAACTGCCATACAAACCAACAAACGTAGCGTCAAAACTCGGTACAAATTTCGCCAATACATCCCTGGTGTCCCTCTCTGGATCCAGGGTAATAAATAAAACCTGTACCTTTTCACGTTGAGGCCCCAGCAGTTTCATCACCTTAGCCATATCAGTAAGTGTTGTTGGGCAAACATCTGGACAATACGTATATCCAAAAAACACCAACACCAACTTGCCTTTGTAATCAGCTAAACGTCTAGATTCACCGAGGTGATCAGTTAAATCAAAATCTTTAGCGTACCCTGCATTTGAAACATCAGTCCCATTAAAATGGACCCGCTCCGCCTGATGATCACTACAGGCATTCAACATCAAGCTGAAACACAACACTATCAAAAACCTCAACATTTAATCTGCACCTTTAATCACGATTCAAACGCACAAAGACACATTAGGGTGAACAATGCTACGTTTTAAAACAATATGCTTTGACTTAAATCAAATGACAATTAACTTTATCAAGCAATTTTATTTTACTTCGATTAGATGACATCTCATCCCCCTTTGCGAATATAAAAATGATTTTTCAAACATTCTTTTAACAAGTAAGGCGCTTGCAGTCTGTTCAGCACGCCGCCTAGCGTTTACAATTAAGCTTTTGCACGCTGGAGAAATAACATGGCAGTAGCCAAATCAATGGCTGACCGCGACGGTCTTATTTGGTATGACGGCAAGATGGTGGATTGGCGAAGCGCCACAACCCACGTTCTTAGCCATACCTTACACTATGGCATGGGTGTATTTGAAGGCGTGCGTGCATACAAGACTGACAAAGGTACTGCGATTTTCCGTTTGAAAGAACATACTGACCGTCTTTTCCGCTCAGCGCATATCTTAGGCATGAAAATGCCTTTTGATAAAGCCACATTGATGGAAGCACAAAAAGCGGCAGTTCGTGAAAACAATTTGGAATCAGCTTACATGCGCCCAATGGCCTTTTATGGCCCTGAAGCAATGGGT
>JBEDFH010000021.1:0-7676 GCA_041175265.1 Pseudomonadota bacterium
TTACTCAGGCACGCGCTTGGCACGCAGGTTGCTTATTAGAAACTATGAATCAAAATACGCCTTCTTCTTTTGCTGGACTTGAGCATCTTGCAACGGCGGTCATTCTTTTAGATGACCACCTCAAAGTCACTTATGCCAACCCAGGGGCAGAAGTGCTTTTCGCTCTGAGTGCAAAACAGATTATCGGACAATCAATTTCACAAGTTTTTCCTGGTTGCGATATCTTATGTTCAGCTGTAGAGAACTCATTAAGAACACACAGCCCATTCAGAGAGCACGAGTTCTCAATTACAACACCAAGACAAGCTTCTTTAGCAGTGACGTGCACAGTCACGCCTGTTGACCAGCCTCCAGCCTCGCTAGTGCTTGAGTTCCAACAAATGGATCAACAGCTTCGCATTGCCCGCGAAGAAAGAATGTTAATTCACCAACAAGCCAATACTGAATTACTAAGAAATCTTGCCCACGAAATTCGCAATCCACTAGGCGGACTCAGAGGCGCGGCGCAACTACTTGAGCATGAACTACCAGACGCAAGCTTGCGTGAATACACTCAAGTCATCATTAAAGAGGCAGACCGCTTACAACTTTTAATGGACAGATTATTGGTGCCACATCGTGTACCAAAATATGAACCAACCAATATTCACGAAGTGCTCGAGCGAGTCAGAAGTTTACTGCTGGCAGAATCACCACAAAATGCTTCCAAAGATCATCCAAAAGCGATTACGGTGAAACGTGATTACGACACTAGCTTACCTGACATCATTGGTGATAGAGAAAAACTGATTCAAGCGGTACTCAATATTGCCCGCAACGCCGCTCAAGCAATGCAAGCAAGCGGTCAAAAAAATGGTGAAATTACCCTAAGAACACGGGCTGAACGTCAGGTGACTTTAGCCAAAAAACGCTATCGTGTTGCCATCCGATTACAGATTATAGATAACGGTCCAGGCATCCCCGCTGAAATTCGTGATCGCATTTTCTATCCATTAGTCTCAGGTCGCGAAGGCGGATCTGGGCTTGGGCTCACGTTAGCGCAAACATTCATCACACAGCATCATGGAATGATCGAATGTGAAAGCGAACCTGGTCGCACATGCTTTACGATTTTATTGCCTATCGAAAGCACGGCCATGAAAACCATCTCAATGAAGCAATAAACAATTTTATCGAACAGGCACATCATGAAACCAATTTGGATTATTGACGACGACAAATCAATACGCTGGGTATTTGAAAAAGCACTCGCTCGCACAGAACTAGAGTTCAAAACGTTCTCTTCCGTCCCAGAAGCGATGGCAGCACTTGAGAAAGAAGAACCTCAAGTGATTGTTAGTGACATTCGGATGCCAAATGGATCTGGTTTGGATTTCTTGCAAGATATTAAACAGAAACTTCCAGACACTCCAGTCATCATCATGACCGCCTATTCAGACCTAGAAAGTGCTGTCGCTGCTTTTCAAGGTGGCGCGTTTGAATACTTAGCAAAACCATTTGATGTTGACCAGGCAATCGACGTGATTCGCCGTGCAGTAGACGAAAGTCAGCGTCAAACAATGGAAACTGAAGCGCCTGAGGAAACACCAGAAATTATTGGCCAAGCACCTGCAATGCAAGAGGTGTTTCGCGCAATTGGCCGCCTAAGTCGGTCACACGCCACGGTATTAATTAATGGTGAATCCGGTACTGGTAAAGAACTTGTTGCTAGCGCATTACACCGTCATAGTCCACGTGCAGACAAACCCTTTATTGCAATTAATACGGCAGCCATTCCAAAAGACTTACTAGAATCTGAATTATTTGGTCATGAGCGCGGCGCTTTTACAGGTGCACAAGCAGCTCGTCGTGGACGCTTTGAACAGGCTGATGGCGGCACACTGTTTTTGGACGAAATTGGTGATATGCCGGCCGACTTACAAACACGTTTACTACGTGTACTTTGTGATGGTCAGTTTTATCGAATTGGTGGGCATCAGCCAGTCAAAGTCAACGTTCGGATTATTGCAGCAACCCATCAAGATTTAGAAGACCGTGTAAAACAAGGTCTATTTCGTGAAGACTTATTCCATCGTTTAAATGTTATTCGTCTTCGCTTGCCTGCACTACGTGAACGGCCCGAAGATATTCCTTTGCTAGTAAAACACTTCCTACAACACAGCGCACAAGAACTAGGCGTAGAAGCAAAACAACCAACATCAGCGGCTTTACGTTATCTAGCGACCATGGGCTGGAGTGGAAACGTACGCCAATTAGAAAATGTGTGTCACTGGCTAACCGTCATGGCGCCAGGCCAAAATATTGATGTTGCGGATTTGCCACCCGAATTAAAAGATGATGCAACGAAACCTTCAAGTGCGACTTCATGGCAAGAAGCATTAGCCGCAGAAGTATTCAATGCACTAGCACGTGGTGAACAAAATGTACTTGATACGCGCACACGAGAGTTTGAAAAAATCCTCATTACGCAAGCCTTACAACACACGAATGGAAGACGTATTGAAGCTGCAACACAGCTTGGAATGGGAAGAAATACACTCACCAGAAAGATTCAAGAACTCGGCATCGAAGATTAAATATCTAATGAAAATCATTAGGCATCTTTAATGACTAAGGGTAGTGCATAGTTTTTCTTTAAGCGTAGTATTCATACACACGCAATGTCATCAGACAAAGCGAAACAATAATACTTAGGAGAATTACTATGTGGACTAAACCAGCTGCTACTGAAATGCGTTTTGGCTTTGAAGTTACTATGTACGTAATGAACAAGTAATTTTAAAGATTCAAAAAAAGGGAGCCTAGGCTCCCTTTTTTATTTTACTTCCCAGATCACTAGCCTCATTTCAAACTCAAGTTACCGTTCTTCGGAAACTGAAAATCTTTAGGCAACAATACCCAAATTTTTCCGCTTTGCTTCATCGCACCAGCTTGCTTACCTGCATCGTTACCGGCACCCCAAAAGAAATCAGCCCTTACGCCACCCTTAATTGCACCGCCCGTATCTTGAGCCATCATTAAGCGTTGTAGTGGTTTATTAGTGAAAGGTAAGTTGGTAGATAAAAATATCGGCGCACCTAATGGAACAAATTTTGGATCAACAGCAACAACACGCTCAGCCAAGATTGGCGAACCTAAAGCGCCCAATGGGCCAGGTAACCCGGCAGGCAACTCCCTAAAGAAAACATAACTTGGATTTGCATTGAGTAATTCCCGCAATTTAGTTGGATTCTTTTTTGCCCAATCTTTAATGCCCTGCATAGAAGCTTTATCAGCGGTTAATTCACCCTTCTCAATTAACAAACGACCAATAGATTGATATGACTGTCCATTTTGATCGGCATACCCAACATGCATTTTTTCTCCATTATCGAGATGCACCATGCCGGACCCTTGAATCTGCAGGAAAAACAAATCAATCTGGTCATCGACCCAAACAAACTCACGCCCCTGAAGAGGTGAGTTATCTGCTTCAATTTCTCCGCGATTGTAATAAGGAATTAATTTAGTACCGACAACGCGACCACGGACACGCTTATTAGCTAACTCAGGAAAAAGACTCGCCAGCTCTACAGTAATTAAATCATCAGGGCGCGCATAAAGAGGGAAACGATATTGATCATTTTTACTGCGACTGCCTTTAATAACTGGCTCGTAATATCCCGTAATCAATCCTGATTCGGTTCCATCAATATTCGTCGCACGATAAACGGAAAAATTCTTTTTAAAGTATTCAGTAATTTTTGACTTGCTAGGATTCTTCAATTGATCCGCTTCATTACACACAGCTTGCCATGCCGGCTTTGCTTTTAGTGCAGAACAACCCAACACCCAAGCCGGCCAGGCTTTCGTTACATCATCTTTTGCAATGCCATCCAAATCACTCCATTGCGCAGGCTTGAGCAGACCATAGTCAGGTATTTTAAGTGTCTCAGCTTTTGCTGCTTCTGGGCACTTACAAACTGGCGCTGCTGCTGCAGGAGGTGGCGGCGCTGAAACAGTCTCGGCTGGAGTGCTTGGCTGCGTTTGCCAAAAACTACATGCATTTAAAAATAAAACCAGAAGGACAAAACAAAATCGAATATTCATTGCTAGACCTAATGCAACACTCTAGGCATTGCTAATGTAAAAGGAGAAATAGGCACATCAAATTGCGTACCATCTACTGCTGTGAATTGATAACTGCCCTGCATCGTACCAACTGGGGTATTGAGCATGGTGCCACTTGTGTATTCAAAGGATGCGCCCGGCTCTAACAAAGGCTGCTCACCCACAACACCCAAGCCACGCACTTCTTGAAGTTTATTATTAGAATCAGTAATGACCCAATGACGACTAATTAACTGTGCAGCAACATTACCAGTGTTAGTAATGTTAATGGTGTAAGAAAAAACATACTGACTGTTATCAATATCAGATTGGTCAGCTAAGTAAGTTGTTCTTACCGTCACTAAACAATCATATTTTTTATCAGCCGCCATCAAATGCCTAAGCGATTAAACCCGTGGTTGGTGAACTTGGTGTTGCTGAATAAAGTTTCTTAGCCATACGACCAGCAAGAAACGCTTCACGACCAGCCTCAACCGCTTTCTTCATTGCTGAAGCCATTAAAATAGGATTATTAGCACCGGCAATCGCAGTGTTCATCAAAATGCCAGCACACCCAAGCTCCATCGCAATCGCTGCATCTGAAGCCGTACCTACGCCAGCATCTACCAACACAGGCACCTGAGCATTTTCAATAATAATTTGTAGATTCCATGGATTTAAAATGCCCATGCCAGAGCCAATCAATGAAGCTAACGGCATGACAGCACAACAACCAATTTCTTCTAATTGTTTAGCAATAATCGGATCATCAGAGGTATAGACCATCACATCAAAACCGTCTTTAACCAAGATTTCAGCAGCTTTAATTGTCTCAATCACATTCGGATATAAAGTATTAGGATCACCCAACACTTCCAACTTCACCAACTTATGACCATCTAACAATTCACGCGCCAAACGTAAAGTACGCACTGCATCATCTGCTGAGTAACAACCCGCAGTATTCGGCAAATAGGTAAACTCTTCTGGCGGCAAATAATCAAGCAATGATGGCTCGCCTGAATTCTGACCAATATTTGTACGACGAATTGCAACCGTGACAATTTCCGCACCCGAAGCATCAATCGCCGCGCGTGTTTCTGTAAAATCTTTATATTTACCCGTACCCACTAACAAACGTGAGTTGTACGATTTACCCGCAATATTTAATGTGTTTGCACTCATCTCTTTACCATCCTTAACCGCCACGCTTTTTAACCACCACCCACGGCACCCACAATTTCCAATTTATCCCCATTTTGCAAAGGCACTTCTGCAAAAGTACTTTTCGGCACAATCTCACCATTGCGTTCAATGGCTAAACGTTTACCCGTCAGTCCAAGTTTTTCAACTAAATCAGATAATGTAGAAATAGTCGCTTCGAACTCTCTTGCTTTGCCGTTGATGGTGATTTGAATCAATTGAATTTTTACCAAAATAGTCAGTGAAAAATAATGAATAACAACAAATGTTACTGTTGCCCTATTTTCTTAGATTTAAGGTTCTTTAGCAAACGCTATCACAGCATTTCATGCATTAACTGTTTGCCATGCTAATGCTCACTTGCGTAGAATGCACAGCTTGCGCGCAATCGCAAAAATACCAGACCAAAATGCGGATGTAGTTCAATGGTAGAACGCTAGCTTCCCAAGCTCGATACGCGGGTTCGATTCCCGTCATCCGCTCCAAATATCTCCTAATAGACATCAGCTTTTGCGCTAGAATGTAGGCTTTCAATCGCTACATTTTCATCACTAAAACTAGCAAGCAAATATACCTATGACAAATCTTATGCCTCCATCAGTGATGACCTTTGCAGCCACCGATCCTAGCAGCGGTGCTGGCTTGCAAGCTGACATTTTGACTTTTGCTAGCATTGGTTGCCATCCACTTTCAGTTGTCACGGGAATTACTGTACAAGACACCGTAGGCGTTGAAAATATCATGGTGTTTGATGCGGATTGGGTGAATGAACAAGCACGTACTATTTTAGAAGATATGCAGGTCATGGCTTTTAAAATTGGCATGTTAGGGAGCGTAGAGAATGTTGCTGTGATTGCTGAAATTATGGCGGATTATCCAGACACGCCCTTATTAATTGATCCTGTACTTTCATCAGGTCGTGGCGATGAACTTGCGACTGATGATATTCAAGCCGCAATGATTGATTTGCTTTTTCCGCAAGCGACATTACTCACACCAAACAGCATCGAAGCGCGTCGCTTAGCTTATTACAATGATGATTCAGATGAAGCAGAAAATGCATCTCTAGACGAAAGTGCTCAACGCTTATTGGATATGGGTGCTGAATACGTACTCATCACTGGCACGCATGAACGCTCTAATGATGTGGTGAATACTTTATACGGTGAAGGTGGCTTGATTAAAGCTTATAACTGGGAGCGCTTACCAGGTAGCTATCACGGCTCTGGTTGCACACTCACTTCAGCCATTGCCGCATGTATCGCACACGGCCTCACCATGGAAGAGGCTGTTTTAGAAGCCCAAGAATATACCTGGCAAACATTAAAAGCAGGTTTCCGACCTGGCATGGGTCAATATATTCCTGACCGTATGTTTTGGGCGCGCGAAGAAGAAAGTGAATAAATCGCAACATGACAGCAACAAATAGCCGTCAATTTAAGATTGCAGGTCTCTACGCCATTACACCAGACTCTGTAGATACTGAGTTGTTGTGCCAAATGGTTGAGGCTAGCATCTTTGGTGGCGCAAGCATCGTGCAATACCGCAACAAAGTAGCCGATCACAAATTACGCACCAAGCAAGCAAGCATGCTGCTTGAACTATGTAAAAAACACCAAGTCCCATTTATTATTAATGACCACGTTGAGTTATGTTTGGCGATTGATGCAGATGGTGTGCATATCGGCGGAGATGATGGTGATATCGCCGCAATTAAAAGCAAAATCGGCGAAGATAAAATACTTGGTGTCTCATGCTATGGCGAATTTGCTCGCGCAGAAGCTGCAGAAAAAGCAGGGGCAGATTATGTAGCGTTTGGCGCATGCTTTCCATCAAGCACAAAGCCGAATGCACCACGCGCGGATCTGGATTTATTTACACAAGCAAAAAAACTTAATCTTCCTAGCGTTGCCATAGGAGGCATTACACTAGAAAATGCTGCATCTGTTGTAGAAGCGGGTGCTAACGCGATTGCGGTAATTGGCGAATTATTTAAACAAGAGCCCGATAAAATTCGGGCTACTGCACAACAATTTTCATCTATTTTTTAAGCTTTAAGAGCACATAACCATGACCTCAAAAAACCAAAGTCTTTTCGAAAAATCTCAAAAACTCATCCCTGGTGGTGTTAATTCGCCAGTGCGCGCCTTCCGCTCTGTAGGCGGTACGCCAGTATTTTTTAAACGCGGCTTGGGTTCTAAATTATGGGATGAAGATGACAAACAATATATCGATTATATTGGCTCATGGGGTCCAATGATTTTGGGTCACGCACATCCAGAAGTGATTAACACAGTGCGCGAAGTTGCTGGCAATAGCTTGTCTTTTGGTGCGCCAACTGCACGTGAACTCGACATGGCAGAAATGATCCAAAAACTGGTACC
>JBEDFH010000021.1:7692-10168 GCA_041175265.1 Pseudomonadota bacterium
GTGTAGCACGCGGCTTTACAGGCCGAAGCAAAATTGTCAAATTTGAAGGTTGTTATCATGGTCACGCCGATGCACTTTTAGTCAAAGCAGGTTCCGGCTTACTCACATTTGGCACACCAAGTTCAGCTGGCGTACCACCAGAAGTTGCAGCGCATACACTCACTCTAAATTACAACGATATTGAAGGCGTTAAAACTTTATTCAATGAAATAGGCGATGAAATTGCCTGCATTATTGTCGAAGCAGTGGCTGGCAACATGAATTTAGTGACCCCCGTTAAAGGCTTTTTAGAAACATTACGAGAAGAATGCACGAAACATGGTGCGGTATTAATTTTTGATGAAGTGATGACAGGGTTCAGAGTTGCGCTAGGCGGCGCCCAAGCCCTTTACAAGGTCAAACCTGATATGACGACCTTAGGTAAAGTCATCGGTGGTGGCTTACCAGTAGGTGCATTTGGTGGGCGCGCTGATATCATGCAATGCTTAGCACCCGTTGGACCGGTATATCAAGCAGGGACTTTATCAGGCAATCCTGTAGCGGTCGCTGCTGGTATGAAAACTCTTGAGCTGATTCAAACCCCTGGCTTTCATGACAAATTAAGTGCAAGTACGCATCAGCTGATGCAAGGCCTAAGCGATGCAGCTAAAGAAGCCGGCATTGATTTTTGTACACAATCGGTGGGCGGCATGTTTGGTCTTTATTTCAGCAAAACCGTACCAACCAGTTTTGATGAAATCATGAAGACAGATAAAGAGGCGTTTAATCACTTCTTCCACTTCATGTTAGATGAAGGCATTTACCTTGCACCATCAGCGTTTGAGGCTGGATTTGTGTCTGCAGCACACACTGAAGAAGACATTGCAGCAACGATTGCAGCTGCTAAAAAGAGCTTTGCAAAACTAAAAGCCTAAATCACTAAAATTTGGCGCATATCTTGCTCACTAAAAATAGCGATAGATTTAAGCTCAAAGCTTGAAGCTAAAGGCTAATGACAGTAGAATTACAAGGTTTCACCGCAAAATATGTCGATATTTTTCAATTGGTTTAACAAGAATTGAAATGACTTATTAATTTAGCGGCTTAATTTACATTTTCCTGTGTGCTAGTTATTTACTTAATAACCAAGCATAGACGGGGTTAGCGGACACCAAAACCCTCGATTTGGTGTCCGTTTTTATCAGTATGACGAGGGATAGGAATGGGCAGCGGAATGCCAGAGCAACAAGGTTTATATAGTCCTTCTAACGAGCGTGATGCCTGTGGTTTAGGTTTTGTTGCCCACATTAAAGGCAATAAGAGCCACAAGATTGTGCAACAAGGTTTGCAAATTCTTGCAAACTTAACGCATCGTGGCGCAACAGGCTATGACCCAAAACTGGGTGATGGCGCAGGTATTTTGATTCAAATGCCTGATGCATTCATGCGCAAAGAAGCGACAAAACTTGGTATTAATCTACCAGCGTTGGGCGAATACGCTTGCGGTACCGCATTCTTACCTCAAACTAAAAACGGCCGTGAAGCTTGTGAGTCTATTGTTGCTCGCATCATTCACGAAGAAGGCCAAAGTTTACTCGGTTGGCGCGACGTTCCTCGCGACAACAGCAATATCGCGCAAGCTGCTAAAGATGTTGAGCCAGAAATGCGCCAAGTGTTTATTGGTCGCAATGAGAAACTCGCAGATCAAAACGCGTTTGAACGTAAATTATTTGTGATTCGTAAACGTATCGAACATGAAGTTCGTGCGCTTAAATTAGACGACTCAGCCCAGTTCTACTTCCCTTCATTGTCTTCAAAAACCATCATCTACAAAGGCATGTTGCTTGCCAATGAAGTCGGTGTTTATTACAAAGATTTGCAAGATGAAGACATGGTTTCTGCACTGGCATTGGTGCACCAACGCTTCTCTACCAACACTTTCCCAGCTTGGGATTTAGCGCATCCATTCCGCATGATTGCGCACAACGGTGAAATCAATACTGTACAAGGCAATATCAACTGGATGGCAGCGCGTCACGAATCAATGCGTTCAGCCTTAATGGGTGAAGACCTTGAAAAGTTATGGCCATTGATTGTTGAAGGTCAATCTGACTCTGCAGCATTTGATAATGCACTTGAATTACTTGTTGCTGGTGGCTATTCATTACCACACGCAATGATGATGCTCATTCCAGAAGCATGGTCTAACGAAAGTGCTAGCAAACTCATGGATGACGATAGACGTGCATTCTATGAATATCATGCAGCATTAATGGAACCATGGGATGGTCCAGCAGCGGTTGCATTTACAGACGGCACAACCATCGGTGCCACATTAGACCGTAACGGCTTACGTCCAGCGCGCTATTTAGTGACTGACGATGACCATGTGATGATGGCTTCGGAAATGGGCGTGCTCACCTTCCCTGAAGAAAAAATCGTTAAAAAATGGCGCTTGCAACCAGGCAAAATGTTGCTCATTAACTTAGAACAAGGT
>JBEDFH010000022.1:0-8407 GCA_041175265.1 Pseudomonadota bacterium
GTCCATTTCTTATCTTGCCAAGCTTTAAAGAAAGCAGCTTTTGTTAAAGGCGGCTCATTACTTTCCGCGTGATGCTCTGCATAATGCTTCAAATAACGCTCATACGCATCATCACCCGACAATTGCCTTACGCTGGACCAGATCTGCTTAAATAAATTCACGAGATTAATTCACCCTCGCTTGATAAGGCACTTCCGAGCTTGGTAACACTGGCTTACCAAAATATGACTGCACTGCCACACGTAGCATATCTAACACTACTACCCATAACAGCACGATGAAGCATATGGTCAGCCAAGCATCTAGATGTTGATTAAAAATAAGTTGCGGAGCAACTGCAGCTTTTTCTGGGGGTAAAGCACCGGCGGCTAATTTATTTGCCATGTCATTCGCAGCTGCAAAAAAGCCAACACGAATATCAGCGCTCGTTATCTTCTCAAAAGCTGCGGTAGTCGTAATCACAACTAACCACATCAAAGGTGCGCCTGTTACCCAAGCAAATTTCAATTTGCCTGATTTAATCAGAATTCCAGTACCCACGCTCAAGGCAATCGCCGCCAACATCTGATTTGCAATCCCAAACAAAGGCCAAAGGATATTCACACCTCCATTTGGATCAATCACGCCAATATAAAGAAAATACCCCCAGCCCGCGACGACGACAGCACTCGTCATAAGCACCGAAGGCCACCAAGAGGTATCAGCCATCTTAGGCCAAATATTTCCCAGCATATCTTGCAACATAAAACGCCCAACCCGCGTACCAGCATCCAAGGTTGTGAGAATAAAAATCGCTTCAAACATAATGGCAAAGTGATACCACATCGCCAACATACCGTTACCAAAAGCGCTCCCAAAAATACTCGCCATCCCTACCGCCAAACTAGGGGCGCCGCCGGTACGAGCGAATAAACTAGCCTCTCCCATTTGCGTAGCTAAAGTTTGCATTTGCTCAACGGTGACGACTATTAATCGCAAAGAATACGCCTGGCTCCAAAACAGTGGCGGCAATTAAAGCCATGATGGCAACGAATGACTCTAACAACATACCGCCATAACCAATCATTCGAATATCACGTTCATTAGTCAGTAGCTTAGGCGTGGTCCCTGAAGAAATAAGGGCATGAAAACCAGAAATTGCGCCGCAAGCAATGGTAATAAAGACAAACGGAAATAATTTACCGCCAAAAATAGGGCCCGTGCCATCGACGAACTGCGTCAAAGCTGGCATTTTGACTTCGGGATGCAAAGCAAAAATGGCAAGCATTAATAAAATAATGGTGCCTAGCTTCATAAAAGTAGACAGATAATCGCGCGGTGCGAGCAATAGCCAGACTGGCATAATGGCTGCAGCAAAACCATAAGCGATCACCCACCAAGCAAGGGTCAATCCTTCATGGTCAAAAATCGCATTTAACCAAGGGCTATGATCGACCCAGCCACCAGCAACCACAGCTAATAACAATAAAATCACACCAAGCGCTGAAGCTTCTAGTACCTTGCCCACTCTAAAATGGCGCATATACAAACCAACAATCATGGCAATTGGAATCGTCGCCGCTACAGTAGAAGTTGCCCAAGGACTATGCTTCATGGCGTTGACTACCACCAGCCCAAGCACAGCAATTAGAATAATCATAATTGCGAAGGTACCAATTAATGCAGCAGCACCGCCAATAGGACCAATTTCATCACGTGCCATTTGTCCCAAACTGCGACCATTGCGGCGAGTGGACATAAACAAAGTCACCATGTCTTGCACGCAACCACCCAAGACTGCACCAAACAAAATCCAAAGTGTGCCTGGCAAATACCCAAATTGCGACGCAAGCGTTGGCCCAACTAGAGGACCAGGCCCTGCAATCGCAGCAAAATGATGCCCGAAAACAATCCATTTGTTGGTAGGGATGAAATCACGGCCATTTTCTAGACGCTCAGCAGGCGTAGCACGGGTTTCATCTAACACTAAAACTTTAGCGGCTATCCATGCGGAGTAAAAACGATATGCGATGGCATAAATACAAAGCGCAGCAGTGACAAACCATAATGCGTTAATGCTCTCTCCGCGATTAAGCGCAATACCGCCAACCGCACTGGCTCCCAATATCGCAATCAACACCCAAATCAAATTTTTGATGAATCTATTTTGCATCGCCATTCACTTTTTAATCATTCGTTATTAAAACAAAACCCATGCCAACCACACTGCCACCACTTGTATAAACAAGCTCGGCAAGACCTTCAGTGCAAACGCTTTACCGCCAGTGGCAACTGCGACGATAGCTTTAGCGAATGCGTTCAAAGAGAAGGCAGCCAAAATAGGCAGGGCAGCATTGCCCAAAGCAATCTGATGATTTGCTACTAAAGAAGCAATTGAAACCGTTGGTGAGTGAGCATCAACCAATCCTACTAAAGCTGAACCAATCACTAAGCCCATCTGACCAAACCATTGGTTAAGTGCTGCTGAGGCAACCAACACCAAAGCAATCAAACCAGCCATATAGAATGCTGTTTTTACACTAAAAGATTGTGTGACCTTAGTAGCGTCTGGAACTGGCTGATTCATTGCATTCAAAGTTAAAAACCCACCGCAAGCCAGAATAGCAACGCCTCCAAAAATCAAAGGCATCGCTAAAGCATGCAAGGTCGCTTGGCTGATCGCAGCTAAAATTAATGTCATCTGCAATATTGTAGAAAAACTAGACAACACTGCACCGGCTACTGCGGAGTCAGATAAACTTGGGGTTTCACGTGATCGGTGACCCATCGCGCTAATCGTCGCTATACTAGAAATAAATCCAGATGCCACCCCAACTAAAGGCAAACCGATCCGAGCACCGATTAAGCGCAAAGCCAAATGTCCCAAGGCACCAATTGCCATCACCATAATTACAATCATCCATAAATTACGTGGATTAATAGCATCAAACGGCCCCATAGTCGCATTTGGAATTAAAGGCAAAATAATGAGCGTGGAACCGGCCAAAATTAGAAAGTCATTCAGCTCTTCCTTTGTCAGAACGCCTAATACGAAGCCATGAATAGGCTCTTTCGCTGAAAGTAAAATGGCGGCAGAGACCGCAAGTGCCGCAGCTAGTACGGGTGCAGTCATCGACAATGCCCCCAGCACAATCGTAAATAAAAGCGAAACCTCTGTGGTTAAACCCAAACGCTCATCACGACGAACATAAAATGCAACTGCCGCAAATATCGCGACACAAATGACTGTAGCAAACAGCAACCAGAAATTCATCCATGAGGTAATCGCCCCCAATATAGAAGCAATGGTAAAAGTACGAATACCTGCCAACGCGTTATCACTTTGTCCATTACCGTTTTGAACCGTACCATTTTGGCCGTTATTTTTACTACGCTCACGCTCGGCGCCAATCAGCAAACCAATCCCAAGCGCCACACCTAAATTTAATAAAACTGCGTTATCCATTATTTAACCGACTCATCATTCGTATAAATCAAAATAGTTCTAAAAATCGAGTTTACAACAATCCGCGTTCAGCAAACGACATGGTCTGATGTCCCGCCACAATAAAATGATCAAGTACGCGAATATCTACTAAATCAAGCGCCTTTTTTAAAGCTTGCGTGATTAACTCATCTGCCCGACTTTGCTCTGCAATACCAGAAGGATGATTATGCGCAAAAATGACAGAAGCGGCATTATGATACAAAGCACGCTTTACCACTTCCCGAGGATAGACACTGGTTTGTGTAAGCGTACCTTCAAATAAGGTTTCTTGTGATTGCACTCGATTCTGCGCATCAAGAAATAATACGACAAAAACTTCACGTTCTTGCCCACCCAATTTCAATCGTAAGTAATCACTAACTTTTTCTGGAGAGCTTAATGCGTCTTGATGCTTAATTTCTTCAGCGAGCGCACGGCGACTCATTTCAAAAATCGCTTGTAGCTGACAATATTTACTATCACCCATGCCATGTACTGCATTAATTTCTGTAACGCTAGCTTTAAAAATATTACTCAAACTACCAAATTGAGTGAGTAAATCTCGAGCCAAATCGACTGCACTTTTGCCTGTGACGCCGACCCTGAGAAAGATGGCAAGTAGCTCGGCGTCCGATAAATATTGAACACCTTTTTGCAGCAGCTTTTCACGGGGTCGTTCGTCTGCCGGCCAGTCGGTAATTGCCATCGCTACTCCTTACTGAATAAAACATAAGTGAGGGTTTTGTGACTTAAAACATGATTTCATATTAAAATGAACGCATTACATGAATTAAGCATTAGAGTACAACTCGAACATTACCTAAACCCAAGCACGCATGCAATCAATCAAACATTTAGTCTTAGGCATTACTGGCGGAATCGCTGCCTACAAAGCAGCCGAATTAACACGCCTACTAGTGAAACAAGGCATTTCAGTTCAGGTAGTGATGACTGAAGCTGCTTGCCAATTTATTACGCCAGTCACCATGCAAGCGCTTTCTGGAAAGCCAGTTTATACACAAATGTGGGACGCAGGGATTGCGAATGGTATGCCCCACATTGAGCTAAGCAGAGAAGCTGATGCAATTTTAGTTGCTCCAGCGAGTGCAGACTTCATGGCTAAGTTGGTGCAAGGCAAAGCAGATGATTTACTCTCTACACTTTGCCTCGCTAGAGACTGTCCGCTACTTGTAGCTCCCGCCATGAATAAACAAATGTGGGAACATCCGGCAACACAGCGTAATGCTAAGCAACTGATTGCAGATGGCTTGACTTTACTGGGCCCTGATAGTGGCATACAGGCTTGTGGCGAAACAGGCATGGGTAGAATGCTCGAGCCTGAGGCCTTGCTTGCTGACTTATTAGCGACATTTCAACAGCAGCCTTTACCGCTTGCTGGTAAACGTGTTCTGATTACTGCAGGTCCAACAATTGAACAGATAGATCCTGTTAGGGCGATTACTAATTTTAGCTCGGGGAAAATGGGTTATAGCATTGCTGAGGCGGCCTTGGAAATGGGTGCTGAGGTTACTTTAGTGAGCGGCCCAACTGCATTACAAGCCCCTAAGGCAGCAAAAACCATCGCGGTTAAAAGCGCACAAGAGATGCTTAAGGCAGTCATGGCGAACGTGGAAAACCAAGACATTTTCATCGGTGTAGCCGCTGTCGCTGATTATCGCCCAGCCACCCCTAGTGCCCAAAAAATTAAAAAAAGCGATGCCAATCTAAATATTGAGCTTGTTCCAAATGAAGACATTTTAGCCAAAGTAGCCGCTTTACCTAAGCCACCATTCTGCGTGGGCTTTGCTGCCGAGAGCGAAAATCTATTGGAATATGCCGAACAAAAACGGAAACGTAAAAATATCCCACTCATCGCCGCCAATATTGCGACTGAAGCATTGGGCGCAGACGAGAGCACATTAACGCTTTTAGACAATACGGGTAGCTATGTCTTAGCTAAGGCATCAAAATTAAAACTGGCGCGTGGCTTGTTAAGTCACATAGCTAATATGATTAATAAATAAGAAGAAAGTAATCGTGATGAGCTTACAAGTCGAACTCAAAATCTTAGATGATCGTTTAAAAGAATCAATGCCAGCCTATGCCACTACTGGTTCAGCGGGGTTGGATCTACGTGCATGCCTTGAAGCAGCAATTACCATTCAGCCAGGGGAGACAACGCTCATTCCAACTGGCATGGCCATTCATCTAGCGAACCCTGCTTATGCAGCAATGATTTTGCCTCGCTCCGGCCTAGGTCATAAACACGGTATTGTATTGGGCAATTTGGTCGGCTTAATTGACTCAGATTATCAAGGTCAATTATTTGTTTCATGCTGGAATCGTAGCAAAGAAGCTTTTGTTATGAATCCAATGGAACGCATGGCACAATTAGTGATTGTGCCTGTAGTTCAAGCCAGCTTTACCGTAGTAAATGAATTTGATGCGAGTGAACGCGGCGAAGGCGGCTTTGGTAGCACTGGTAAACACTAAATAAATTATTCTATTCATTAAAAATATTCGAATTAACTTGAAAGAAGCCGCGTTTTCATGGTATAAATGCGGTCTTTCGAATTTTGGTATGCTGTATCAGGAGAAGTAGTATGGCGCGCGTATGTCAAGTAACCGGCAAAAAGCCGATGGTGGGAAATAACGTTTCTCACGCAAATAACAAAACAAAGCGTCGTTTTTTACCTAACTTGCAAAACCGCAAGTTCTGGGTTGAGAGCGAAAATCGTTGGGTATCAATGCGTATTACTAACGCTGCACTTCGTACTATCGACAAAAATGGCATTGACGCTGTTTTAGCTGATATGCGCGCTGCTGGCGAGAAGATTTAAGGAATCTCATCATGCGTGAAAAAATCAAATTAGAATCAAGTGCTGGTACTGGTCACTTCTATACCACTACTAAAAACAAACGTACGATGCCAGAAAAAATGGAAATCAAGAAATTTGATCCAGTTGTTCGTAAACACGTACTGTACAAAGAAACAAAATTAAAATAATCAGAAGTGATTATTTGCCCAATAAAAAACCCGCTTTTAGCGGGTTTTTTATTGGGCAAGACTTAATATCTCACCAAAACTAAGCATCATTAATGCACATCATCCCATTTAGGCGCTGGGGATACTGGGGTATCTTTAACATCAGCATTATTTTCTACCAAAGAATTACACGCTCCAGTAGTAATCATACGAATATCACGCTGCGGGTAAGGAACCACAATATTGTTCTTTTGAAATTGGCGCCAAATATCTAAATACAATTCAGATTGTAATTTGGATGTCCCTTCTTCTGGATCTGGAATCCACAAAGATAAATGGAGATCAATGCCACTCTCACCAAAGCCCTTCATCAAGACTTCAGGAACAGGCTGCTCCAGAACCCGTGGATGTGCGTTTGCAACACCACTAACCAAACGCATGGCTAATTCCAAATCACTCTCATAACTCACTTGAATTGGCATAAGAACGCGTGTCTTACGATCAGTATTCGAATGATTAATCACTGCAGTAGTCATGACAGTATCATGAGGAATCACAACTTCAGTCGCATCCAACTTCCTCAGCACCATATAACGGAATCTCAGCTCACTCACCACGCCATAGTGGTTATCCACCGTGACCACATCACCAATATGTAATGAATCATCCAGCAGGATAATAAAGCCACTTACATAATTGCTAGCAATCTTCTGGAGACCAAAACCCAAACCAACGCCTAACGCCCCTCCAAATACTGACAGCAAGGTGATATCAAATCCAACGGCAGATAAGGCCATCAGTATCGCAATCAATGACAACACTGTGCGAATGAGCTTACTCAAGACAACACGAACATTCATCTTTATTTGATCAGCCCGCATTAGTCTATTTTCTAGCATTCGACTAATAGATAAAGAAATGAATAAGGTAATCAGTACGGTAAGAACAGCTTGCGCAACGAGCAGAACGTTAACATTCGTTTTACCAACATTAAAACCTATACCTTCAAGGAAGTTGAGAATGTCCGGCCAAAATCCGCTCAAATGTAGCGCAAGTACAACCCAAATAACTTTTGATATGAGGCTTTCCATGGCACGCACCCAGCCACCTGGAGCAAAGATATAGCGTAATGCATACACAGCCAATCTAATTGCTGCCATCGCCCACAGAAGCTTGATCACTAATACAAGCAGACTGACATGTTGCCAGTGCTCCAAGATATAGCTTCCTATATGAACAAAGAGTAAAGACGATAGCGGAAACAAGACACGGTTAAATCCACCAATGCCAATTTTCCATGTCTCAGGCGCGTTACGCATGACATAAGCTCTGAGCAAGCCGCTAATTGTCCAAGCGCTAAATAAACTGGCTGCGATAACGGCCAGCTGCCATAACATCACAACATTAGTTGAGTCTTGTAAAAGCTCACGCCAAACCCATTGCATCTCTGTATTCATGTTAGGAACACCGTTGCCAAGCCAAGGAAGATAAAGAAGCCGCCACTATCTGTCACAGCCGTAATTAACACGCTAGAACCCACCGCAGGATCGCGACCGAACTTCGTCATTACCAACGGAATCATAACGCCCATTACTGCCGCTAAAAGCAGGTTAAGTGTCATTGCTGCAGTCATTAACACGCTTAGCGTTGTGTTGTGATAAAGCATGAAGGCAATAAAGCCAAGCACGCCACCCCAAATCAGTCCATTAAGCAAACTGACACCCAGCTCTTTTTTAAGTAATGACTGCATATTGTGTGAGGCAATCTGACCCAAAGCCAAGCCACGCACAATCATTGTGGTCGTTTGATTGCCAGAGTTCCCGCCAATACCCGCAACAATTGGCATAAGCGCCGCTAATGCCACAACTTTTTCAATAGATCCTTCAAACATACCAATGACTCGTGAAGCAATAAGCGCTGTGACTAAATTCACAGCCAACCATGCCCAACGGTTT
>JBEDFH010000023.1:0-9284 GCA_041175265.1 Pseudomonadota bacterium
GTTTTCTTTCCCATCTTTTTTATAGACCCAAGCTTTTCCGCCATACCAAACAACTGCTGTGTTTGGTATGAGTAAGCCCGTTTCTTTTGAATTGGATTTATGATTAGCATCCTCATCCATTTGTACAGTTAAACGCATGCCAGCTCTTAGTTTTTCAGATGCCGCTGTATAGTAATAAGTGACACCTTGTATTGTTTGGTTGGCAAGTGGCGCTTCGGAAAAAAGAGTTGCTTTTGTATAGTTGATTGATGTGCCTGTCGGATATATGTTGATGTTTTTATTTGCTTTGTGTGATGAAGCGTTTAAGGGGAAGCTAACTAAAATTAATACATTTTGATGTGAAAGCAGTTTTTTAAATTCTTCGTTATTGATTTCATTTGTCGCGTTCGCAGCTAGCGTGTCACCCCAGTTTTGCCGAATGTTATCGCGTATATTTTTAGCTTCCGTTTCAGCTGCTTCTAGTTTTGCTTGGTCTGATTTGTAAATCGCTTGAGCGTTCAATAAAACTTGATCAGACACATTTTTGTTGTCTTGATTAAGTTGTTGCATACGCTTAAATTCTTGTTGACTGCTAGTAAGCGCAGCATGTGCAATGTTTGCATTGGCTTTTGCATTTAAATAACGCGTTCTTAGCTCAATTAAAGTATCTATATTGATAACAGTCCCAAGCGTATTTAATGTGCTTTGATGTTCGGATGTTTGCAGTGGCGTCGTTTTAATATCGCTTTGAACTTGAGCTTCTGTGCTCAGTAATACCACTGTTGAGCCCTTATTTGTGTTGACGCGATTAGGTGTTGCAACTTCTTCTTCCTGTGCTTCGTTATAAGCATGATATTCATCTTTAGCGTAGTGAACTAATACCCAAAATAACAGAATGATGAGGGCGGTTTGCGCCGCTACAACTAAAGTAAATTTTTTATTCATCGTTTGTTCCACTTAATATTTAGAGCGTTTATTGAGCTCGAATTTCAGTTTTTTGACTTGCTTTTTCAATTTCAATGTCTGATGTTAGGGGTTTTTGTAATACATCTTCTAATCCAATACTTGCTAATCGAGATTTATAGCGAACAGCAAGACGGTTATGTTCAGTAATAATATTTTCAAGCTGGGTGCTTGTAAGGGTAAGCCGATCAGCAAATCCAGCATTAAATTGCTGTTCTGTCTGTTTGGTGCGATCTAATTGGGATGCAACCAAATTTTCAGCGCGAACTAAAGCTTCAAGGCTGCTGATGTAAGAAGCTTTGGCTTGATTGACTTCGCTGAGAACTTTTGCTTGCAGCACTTTAAATTGCGAAGCCTCTATATCTCTCAAAGCATAAGCCTCTGCAATCAAACCTTTATTCTTGTTCAGTAAGGTTATAAGGCTGCTTATTCCTAGTGACCATAATCTATCGCCTTGATCAAAAGTATAGCTTGGACTCAATATTAGATCTGGATACTGACGGCTAATTTCGAGCCTTAGTTTGGCTTCTGCAGCTTGATAGCGTGCTAGGGATGCACGTAAGTCAAGTCGATTAAGTAATGCTTGTGTTTGAAGATCGTCGTTAAGTTTGAGATCGCTGCTTGGACTTTCATCTAATAATGATAAATCCAAGTTCAGGGGTTTGAATGACTGAATAGATAAGCCAGAATCACTTGCTAATGCTGCATATAGCGCCGGTGTTCGGGTTTGTTCTGCTGTTAAGGCCTGTTCTGTTTTTTGTAATGCGATACGCGCGTTATTTAATTCAATATTAGATGCAAGGCCAGCATCGACCCTTTTTTGTAGCATATCAACAATTGACAAACGTAAATCAAGTTCTTTTTGCAAAAGGGATGTCTGTTTATATGAGTAAACATACTCTAGTAAAGATTTAGCTAGTCGAGTCCGTACCTGCCAAGCTGATTGCGCAATTTTAATTCGTGCAGCTTCAGACAGGTTGGCTGCTCGGTCGATTCTAGCTTCACGCTTGCCTGCTGTAATAATTCCTACATCAATACCAAGGCTATATGCCCATGGAGAATTTTCACTATTGTTATTAGTATTTTTTCCAACATTGGCAGATATTTTTGGATCTATACGTTCTGTAGCTGTAATTTTGGTAGATTCGGCTAGTCTCCATTCGCTACGAGCTAAATCCAAATCCGGATGGAAAAATAAAGCGCTATAGCTTAATTCTTTTAAACCCCAAGATTGAATTGGTAGCGATGAGCGTGGAAAGTTTTGCGAAACTAAGTAGTCGTTAAAAACTTCACTACGAGGTGTTTGTTGTTCATAACTATTTTTTGTTTCTACTGGAGATATTGGTTTTGGTAAATAAGTTTGAAAGCCGCAGGCCATCAATGACGCTGATAAAGCGCTAATTGCTATTGTTCGTAAATATTGTAATTTTGAAGATTTCAATCTTAATTTGCCTTTCCTGAGCACAGCGATATTACATGCAGTGCAGATATCAAGCAATTTTAAGCTTACATTCATATTTATATCGAGTTTTTGATTTAAGTGTTTTCCATAGATGAACATTGCTATATAATGCGTGCCTTCGTTGGGGTTGGCGCCTCAATAAAACATAAAAAAATCTTTTTTATGACTACCTGCGAGAGTGGCGGAATTGGTAGACGCACTGGATTTAGGTTCCAGCGCCGCAAGGCGTGAGAGTTCGAGTCTCTCCTTTCGCACCATCAGTAATTATTCAAAATAACACACTTAAGTTTTTAGTAAGTTTTGGGATTGATTGCATTCATCCAAGCAAGCTTATTATTGTGGTTTTATTGTCCTTTGGCGCGTTATCAAAAAAATCTCCTGTGCTATAATTCCCAGCTTTATTATTTGAGCGAATGATGCGGGTAGTATTTTTACAATAAAAAATAATCCGCTAAATTCATCATTTTTACGAACACACTTCTAGAATTAAGGAACACAGCTCATGTCAGCAACCGTTGAAATCATTAGCAGCTTAGAACGTCGTATGACGGTAACCGTGCCGATGAAACCACTTGAAGATGAAATGAATCAACGTATTAATAAGTTGAGTCGTACTGCAAAAGTACAAGGTTTCCGTCCTGGTAAAGTGCCATTGCATATGGTGCAGCAACAATATGGCGCACAAGTGCGCGATGAAGTGTTAAGCAATGCTGTTGAGCGTAGTTTCTCTGAAGGTGTGGAAGAGCATAAATTACGTGTGGCCGGCTTCCCAAATATTGAACATAAGCCATTTGCTGAAGCTGCAACTGAGCTTGAATACGTTGCAACATTTGAAGTATTTCCTGAAGTTGAGATTGCTGATTTAAGTAAAGCGAAGATCGAACGCCCAGTATTAGAGGTATCTGATGCTGATGTCCAAAAAACATTAGATGTGTTGGTTAAACAGCGTGCAACTTTTGCACCGGTTAAACGCGCTGCAAAAAAAGGCGATAAAGTTAAATTAAGTTTGTCAGCATCTATTGATGGTCAAGAAGTTGAAAGTACTGGTAATCAAACAATTGATTTGGTTTTAGGTGAAGGTGGTCGTGTTGCTGATTTTGATGACAACTTGACTGGTTTGAAGGCTGAGGCTGAAAAGACATTCGATATCACTTACCCAGCAGATCACCAACCAGAGCAACTGGCTGGTAAAACAGTTTCTTACAAAGTGGTTGTTAAAGAAGTTGCAGAAACTAAGCTACCTGAAATTGATGCTGATTTCGCTCGTAACCTAGGCGTTGCTGATGGTGAAGTTGCAAAAATGAAAGCTGAAATTAAAGAAAGCTTAAGCCAAGAAGTTGAAAAACGTGTTCGCGCTAAGGTTAAAGAGCAAGTGTTTGATGTATTGGTAACTAATGCCAAGTTTGAATTGCCTAAAGCGTTAATCGGTATGGAAATTGATCGATTGATGCAAATGTCACGTCAAAATCTACAACAACGCGGTGTGGATTTAGCAAATGTGACGCTTGAGCCTTCAATGTTCGAAGAGCAAGCTAAAAGAGGCGCAACATTACGTCTAGTATTGATGGATTTGGTTAATAAGCATTCTCTACAAGCTAATGCGGATCAAGTTCGAGCAATGGTGGATCAGTTCTCGGTAAGTTTTGAGCGTCCTGAAGATGTTGTGCGTTGGTACTATGATGATGTTAAACGTCTTGATGAGCCAGCGGCACTAGCGACTGAAGAAAATGTTGTGACCTGGGTTTTAGCTGCAGCTAAAGCAACAGATAAAAAAGTTAAATTTGATGATTTAATGGGGAATGCTTAATGCATAAGCAACATCATCCAGAACTTGGTGGAATAGAATCTAATTTGGAGACTCAAGGTCTTGGTTATATTCCTATGGTGGTCGAACAGAGTGGTCGTGGTGAGCGTTCTTACGACATCTACTCTCGATTGCTAAAAGAACGTGTCATTTTCTTGGTTGGTCCAGTCAATGATATGTCTGCAAACTTAGTTGTGGCTCAGATGTTGTTTTTAGAGGCTGAAAATCCTGATAAGGATATTTACCTTTACATTAATTCGCCTGGTGGTTCAGTGACTGCAGGCATGTCTATCTATGACACCATGCAGTTTATTAAACCCGATGTAAGCACGTTGTGTATTGGTCAAGCAGCTAGTATGGGTGCTTTCTTATTAGCGGCGGGCGCAAAAAACAAACGATTTAGTTTACCTAACTCACGCATTATGATTCATCAACCGTCAGGTGGTTTCCAAGGTCAATCGACAGATATTGAAATTCACGCAAAAGAAATCCTTTATTTACGTGCGAAACTTAATGATATCTTGGCGCATCATACTGGCCGTACGGCAGATGAGATTGATCGCGATACAGAACGTGATAATTTCATGAGTGCTGAACAGTCAGTGAGCTATGGTTTGATTGATCGTGTGATTAACAGTCGTTCTGACGCTGCTTAATATTTGCTATAACCGCTCCCTTTTGTAATAGGAACAATGAATGACTACTGAAGTAACAGACGAAAAACTACTTTATTGTTCGTTTTGTGGCAAAAGTCAGCATGAAGTTAAGAAGTTGATTGCTGGGCCATCAGTATTCATTTGTGATGAGTGTGTGGATCTTTGCAATGACATTATTCTCGAAGAGGCTCAAACAAGCGCTGATGGAGAAGAGAGTGTTAAGAAAAGTTTACCTACCCCAAAAGAGATTTGCGAGATTTTAGGTCAGTATGTAATCGGTCAAGACCAGGCTAAGAAAAGCTTGGCAGTTGCTGTTTACAATCATTACAAGCGCTTAGACCAACCTTCATCTAAAGATGATGTCGAAATTGCTAAAAGTAATATCTTAATTATTGGGCCAACTGGTTCTGGTAAAACATTACTTGCTCAAACTCTAGCACGTTTATTGGATGTACCTTTCGTGATGGCTGACGCGACTACATTGACTGAAGCTGGTTATGTCGGTGAAGACGTAGAAAACATCATGCAAAAACTTTTGCAGAAATGTGATTACGATATTGAGAAGGCTCAGCGTGGTATCGTTTACATCGATGAAATCGATAAAATCTCTCGAAAATCTGATAATCCATCAATTACACGTGATGTTTCGGGCGAGGGCGTGCAACAAGCTTTGCTTAAATTGATTGAAGGTACTGTGGCTTCTGTACCTCCACAAGGTGGGCGTAAACATCCGAATCAAGAGTTTGTGCAACTAGACACCAAGAACATCTTGTTTATTTGTGGCGGTGCATTTGACGGCCTAGACAAAGTAATCCGCCGCCGTTCTGAAAAAGGCGGTATTGGTTTCGGCGCAGAAGTGAAGAGTAAGGAAGACTCTCGTGCAATTGGTGAAGTTTTGCGTGATGTTGAGCCTGAAGATTTGATTAAGTTTGGCTTGATTCCAGAGTTTGTAGGGCGTTTACCAGCAATTGCAACTTTAGAGTCTTTAGACGAAGATGCTTTAATGACCATCTTGGTTGAGCCAAAAAATGCCTTAACCAAACAATTTGCTAAATTGTTTGAGATGGAAGGTGTTGAATTAGAGTTCCGTGAACCTGCGTTGCGTTTAATCTCTAAGAAAGCTTTGGAGCGCAAAACAGGTGCTCGTGGTTTACGTTCCATTATGGAACATTCATTACTGCAAATTATGTTTGATTTGCCTTCTATACAAAACTTGAGCAAAGTGGTGGTAGACGAGGGCGTGATTAGTGGGGCAAATCCACCTATCATGATTTATTCGGATGAAAATAAATTAGCAGAGTCAGCAAGCTAAGTTTTTAGTAAATTAAGCAATTCGCAGTCATAAAATATTTTGCGCTGGCACTTGAAGCGCCAGCGTATGACCCCAATTACTTGGTATTAGTGAACTGTGTGAGCAGTTCGGAACCAACGCTGAAGGTGTTTCCATGACAGAACAAACATTACCTACTTTTTCGCCAGACTCTGGTTTGATGCCATTATTGCCTTTGCGTGATGTGGTGGTCTACCCACATTTGGTTATTCCTCTTTTTGTTGGGCGTGCTAAGTCTGTTAAAGCGCTTGAGTTGGCTTCCGAAGGAAATAAAGAAATTCTATTGGTTGCACAAAAGTCAGCCAATAAAGATGAGCCTGATCAGTCTGATCTATATGAGGTTGGTACAGTTGCGACTGTATTGCAAATGCTTAAACTACCGGATGGCACTGTAAAAGTGTTGGTTGAAGGTTTGCATCGTGCAAAAGTTGTTGGATTTACCGATACAGTTGATTGCTTTGCTGCAAAGGCGGAAGCAATTACAGATCTTGCTGAAGACGATAATGAAACGCAGGCTTTAATGCGTACCGTATTCACGCAGTTCGATCAGTACGTCAAGCTTAATAAAAAAATCCCTCCTGAAATTTTGACATCATTAGCCACGATTGATGATGCTGGTCGTTTGGCTGACACAATTACGGCACATCTAACGTTGAAACTGGAAGAAAAGCAGAGCATCTTGGAGATGTTTAGTGTATCTCAACGCTTGGAGCATTTATTAAGTCTACTTGAGGCTGAAATAGATATCTTGCAGGTTGAAAAGCGCATTCGTGGCCGCGTTAAACGTCAAATGGAAAAGAGTCAGCGTGAGTACTATTTGAATGAGCAAGTGAAGGCCATTCAGAAAGAGCTTGGTGAGCAAGATGAGAATGCAGATATCGATGAATTAGCTAAGCGCATTGAAGCGGCAAAAATGCCAAAAGAGGCGTTCGATAAAGCTAATTCTGAAATGAAGAAGCTCAAGATGATGTCTCCAATGTCTGCTGAAGCAAGTGTGGTCCGTAACTATATTGAAACGCTAGTTAATTTGCCTTGGAAAAAGAAAACCAAGATTAGCAAAGACTTACAAGCTGCAAAGCGTATCTTGGATGAGGATCATTACGGCTTGGAAAAGGTTAAGGAGCGGATTGTTGAATATCTTGCTGTGCAGCAGCGCGTAGATAAATCAAAGGCACCTATTCTTTGTTTAGTCGGACCTCCGGGCGTTGGTAAAACTTCGCTTGGTCAAAGTATTGCTAAAGCAATTAACCGAAAATTTGTCCGTGTTGCCTTAGGCGGCGTGCGTGATGAATCAGAGATTCGCGGTCATCGTCGTACTTAAAGTACTACAAAGCATGGCGAAAGTTGCGGTTAAAAATCCATTATTCTTATTAGACGAAGTGGATAAGATGGGGCAAGATTCTCGAGGTGACCCTTCTTCAGCTCTGTTAGAAGTTTTAGATCCAGAACAAAATCATACATTCGTAGATCACTACGTTGAGGTTGAATATGACTTGTCTGATGTGATGTTTGTTGCCACGTCTAACTCACTAAATATTCCTGAGGCGCTATTGGATCGTATGGAAGTCATTCGTCTGGCTGGATATACAGAGGATGAAAAGCTCAATATTGCGATGCGATATTTATTGCCTAAGCAATACAAAGCGCATGGTTTAAAAGATAAAGAAATTACAATTTCTGAAGATACTGTCAGAGAGATTATTCAGTATTACACCCGTGAAGCTGGGGTGCGTAGCCTTGATCGAGAAATTTCTAAAATTTGCCGTAAGGTTGTGACTGAGCTGTTAATTGCGAAAAAAGAAGCTTCAAAAGACGAAGTTATTAATCAAGTGAATGTGACGCCTGATAATTTAGAAAATTATTTGGGTGTGAAGATTTTTGATTACGGTTTGGCAGCAAAAGAAAATCAAATTGGTCAGGTGACAGGTTTGGCCTGGACGCAGGTGGGCGGTGATTTATTGACCATTGAGTCTGTGGTGATGCCAGGTAAAGGTAAAACCATTACAACAGGTAAGCTTGGCGAAGTGATGCAAGAGTCTATACAGGCGGCGATGAGCGTTGTACGCACCCGCGCTAAGCGTTTGGGTATTCCTGAAGACTTCTATGAAAAGAATGACATTCATATTCACTTCCCAGAAGGTGCAACGCCTAAGGATGGCCCGAGTGCGGGTATCGGTATTACTACAGCCTTAGTTTCGGTACTCACTAATATTCCTGTGCGTGCTGATGTTGCAATGACAGGTGAGATTACTTTACGCGGTGAAGTATTACCAATTGGTGGATTGAAAGAAAAACTTTTAGCAGCGCATCGTGGCGGAATTAAAACGGTATTGATTCCTGAGCAGAATGTGAAGGATCTTACTGAAATTCCTGACAATATTAAGAATTGCTTAGTGATTCATCCGGTTAAGTGGATTGATGAAGTCCTTGAGTATGCGCTAGAGCGTATGCCTAAAGGTGCTGAGGATGTTGTTGCACCAGAAGTCCTGTCTGAAGTACAAGTGGTTGAAGTTTCAACAATCACAAAACATTAATTGTAAATACCTTAAATTATCGTATATTGGGGCTAGCAAAACGCTCAAACATACTGTAATATAGCGCTCTTCGTTGGTTAACGAATGGGTGATTAGCTCAGTTGGTAGAGCGTCGCCCTTACAAGGCGAATGTCGGCGGTTCGACCCCGTCATCACCCACCATTCAACCATCGAAGAAAGACGTTATAGATTTTTTTTAAATTCTGTAATGCAAAGTTTTGGAGTGGTAGTTCAGTTGGTTAGAATACCGGCCTGTCACGCCGGGGGTCGCGGGTTCGAGTCCCGTCCACTCCGCCAAGAATTGCCGTTAAAAGTAATTCATAAAAAAGCCTCGCGAAAGCGAGGCTTTTTTGTTTTTAACTGTTCTCTTTTTCGAGAGAAACTCTAAATCGCTCTAGTTTTTCTTCGTAATTTTCCGCTTCACCATAATTTAAGAAGGCTTGGTATCTTGCGTGTGTGCCTATCATTGCCCTTGCATGTTTAATTGGGCAGAAAT
This sequence comes from Pseudomonadota bacterium, assembly GCA_041175265.1. Taxonomy (GTDB): domain Bacteria; phylum Pseudomonadota; class Gammaproteobacteria; order Burkholderiales; family Methylophilaceae; genus Methylopumilus_A. The sequence goes on from JBEDFH010000023.1 coordinate 9,225, forward strand.
ATTGCTCTGTGCGTGCAATAACTTCACTGATGTAGGCCATTAGGCCAGCACCATAAGCAC
>JBEDFH010000024.1:0-9543 GCA_041175265.1 Pseudomonadota bacterium
AAAAAAGATTAGTCATTGAGAATAAATTCAAAGTTTCTTCAATGGCGGAATTTAAAAAAATTGATAAAGATGAAATTATTGTACTTGCCGTTAAGCCCCAACAAGCTGAATCTCTTCTTAAATCAATTTCCACTGAAATTTCCGAACAACTTATTTTATCCATTGCAGCAGGTATTCAAATCGAATCCATTGGGAAGTGGGCACGCGGTCATAAAAATATTGTGAGGTCTATGCCTAATGTGTGCGCTCAAATTCAGCTTGGTGTAACGGCTCTTTTTACCAAAGAAGTTTTGGATACAAAAACCAAATTAGCGGTCGAAGAAATTGTGAGCGCCATTGGAGAGTTTATTTGGTTAGATGATGAATCTAAAATGGATGCTGTTACAGCCATCTCAGGAAGTGGGCCGGCTTATATATTCTATTTTCTCAATGCATTTATTGAATCAGCGATTGAATTAGGCTTATCAAGAAATGAGGCTGAAAAATTATGTGGCAAAACTTTGCTCGGCTCATCTCATTTGGCTTTGGATCAATTAAATGACCTTCAAAATCTCATTTTATCTGTCGCTTCAAAAGGTGGCACAACAGAAGAAGGCTTGAAGCAACTTGAATCATATAAATTAAATGAAATGCTTTTAAAGGCTACTCGCGCTGCTTATGAAAAATCAAAAAAAATTGGCTTAGAGTTTAATTAATTAAATGCAAAAAAGTAAAGTCATTGTAGGTTTATCAGGCGGCGTTGACTCTTCTGTAGCTGCTTTACTCTTAAAAAATCAAGGTTACAAAGTCGTTGGTCTTTTCATGAAAAATTGGGAAGATGACGATGATGATGAGTATTGCTCAAGCAAACAAGATCTTTTGGATGCAGTATCTGTTGCCGATAAAATTGGCATTGATATTGAAGTAGTAAACTTCAGCAAAGAATATAAAGAGCGTGTATTCCAAAATTTTTTAGACGAATATCAAGCCGGACGCACCCCAAATCCAGATATTTTGTGTAATGCTGAAATTAAATTCAAAGCTTTTTTAGATCATGCAATAGGATTAGGTGCCGACTTAATCGCTACAGGGCATTACGCACAAGTCAGAGAAAACCCATTTGAAGCAGGCAAGTACCAATTGTTAAAAGCCGAAGATGGCAGCAAAGACCAAAGCTACTTTTTGCACCGGCTCAATCAAGCGCAACTCTCAAAAACTTTATTTCCCCTAGGCCACTTACTTAAACGTGAAGTACGTGAAATCGCACGAGAAGCAGGCCTCGCAACGAGTGAAAAGAAAGATTCCACAGGTATTTGCTTTATCGGTGAACGTCCGTTTCAAGAATTTCTTAGCCGTTATTTACCGCGCGAACCAGGCGAGATGAAAACACCTGATGGCAAAGTGGTCGGCAAACATGATGGCTTAATGTATTACACGCTAGGCCAACGTCAAGGTTTGAAAATTGGCGGCTCAAAAGAAAGCAACGGCGAGCCTTGGTTTGTTGCCCAGAAAGACATGAAGAACAATGTATTGATTGTGGTGCAAGGTCATGAACACCCACTGCTTTTGAATGATGGCCTACAAGCTGGTCAAGTCCATTGGATTAGCGGTGAAGCGCCGAAAACCAACTGGGTTTATGCGGCAAAAACACGCTACCGCCAGCCAGATGCGCCATGCGAAATTGAACGCTTGGGCGATGATTTTGTAGAAATTAAATTTGGCCAAAAACAATGGGCAATTACGCCAGGCCAATCTGCTGTGGTTTATGAAAGTAACGTCTGTTTAGGTGGCGGTATTATCACGCAGGCTATTTAGCCTGCGATAACTCAATTTAGACTGGCGGGGCAGTTTCTTGAAATGAAACCCTTGCCATCATCGCGTGATAGTGACGATTGAGATTCGGATAATTTTTAGCGATATCCAAATCAGCAAAACGCAAATTCAAGTAGCCCAGCAAACAACCCAAAGCGATATCAGCCAAACTAAATCTATCTGCAACACAGAATTCACTATCAGCTAAATCATCATTTAACAGTTGCAGACCACGGCCCACTTTCGTCATTTGCTTTACTATCCAAGCTGGATCTCGTAACTTTTCTGGGCGCCTATTCTCAAGCATTACTGCAACGGCTGCATCACAAACACCATCCGATAAAGACTCCCAACGCTTCACTTGAAACTTTGGTTTGGTTTCTTGAGGAATCAAATGTGATATCGGCGTGCGTTGATCTAAATAATCAACAATCACACTTGAGTCGTACAAACTATCACCATCATCCAACACCAGAACTGGAATTTTTCCCAAAGGATTATATTGCTGCACGGGACAATCTGGATCCGCCAAGACCACTTCAACCAAATCAACAGCAATACGTTTCTCAGCTGCAACAATGCGGACTTTACGAGCGTAGGGGCTAGTGAGTGAATATAATAGTTTCATGTATGTACAGAGTCGACTTTATTTGAAAAGTTCAGCTACGCGCCTGAAAGGGTTGCCATTATAATGGAAAATATGAACGAATTATCAGCACTATATAACACCGCCAAATTTAAAGAGACAATTACTGAACAAGTACGCTCAGCAATCTCAGAAGATTTAGGCGATCAGGACTACACTGCCATGTTGATAGATGCCTCAACACAAGCAGATGCAAAAATTATCGCCAGAGAAAATGCGTTGATATGTGGTATCCCGTGGGTCAATGAGTGCTTCAAACAAATCACCCCCTCAACTAAGATTGAGTGGCTAATCAAAGAAGGCGATAACGTTACAGAAAACCAAATTATTTGCCACATTCATGGTAACGCACGCGGAATGCTCACTGCCGAGCGAACCGCACTCAACTTCTTGCAAACACTCTCTGCCACAGCCACCCTCACCCAACGATATGTGAATGAAATTATAGGTACTTCAGCGCGTATTATGGATACACGAAAAACAATTCCAGGATTAAGGCTAGCTCAAAAATATGCAGTATCTATAGGCGGAGGACTAAATCAGAGAATCGGTCTTTACGATGGTATTTTAATTAAAGAAAATCATATTGCCGCAGCCGGCAGTATTGAAAGCGCCTTAAAAGCAGCAGAAATATTGGCAAGAGCTAAAGGCTTACCAATTCAAATTGAAGTAGAAACATTAATGCAATTAGAAACAGCAATCGAAGCCGGTGCAAAACTAATTTTGCTTGATAACTTCGACATTGCGTCATTAAAAAAAGCAGTGGCACTTAACAATAAACGCGCGGTTTTAGAGGCATCAGGTGGAATAAACTTCAAAAATCTTCATGTAATTGCTAGCACTGGCGTAGATAGAATTTCAATCGGGGCACTTACAAAACACATCAAAGCCATCGATTTATCGATGCGTTTTGAATAATTGCTTCCTACCTGATTGTCATCGCCATTCGAAATCTTATTAAATAATTTAACTAACCCCATGTGTTTTAGGGCTTATTTGACCCAAAATCTACTGTTCTAGCCTTGACCAAAACGCCGTAAACGGTTACTGTTCAGGGTTCCCAATAATCAGTAAAAACAAGCACGTTTATGGACGATAGTACACAACAGCAAGCAGGCCAAATTACTGGCGCTGAAATCATCATGCGATGTCTTCATGAAGAGAACGTTAAGTTCGTCTTCGGGTATCCTGGTGGCGCTGTCCTTCACATTTACGATGCCATCTTCAAACAAGATAAATTCAAACATATTTTAGTACGTCACGAGCAAGCGGCTGTTCATGCAGCAGATGCTTTTGCGCGCGCGACAGGTGAAGTCGGTGTTGCCTTAGTAACCTCAGGCCCAGGTGCAACAAATGCAATCACAGGCATTGCAACAGCTTACATGGACTCAATTCCTATGGTCGTCATCAGCGGCCAAGTACCAACTGCTGCCATCGGCATGGATGCATTCCAAGAAGTTGACATGGTTGGCGTCACTCGCCCATGCGTTAAGCATAACTTTTTAATTAAAGATGTACGCGACATTGCGAGCACCCTCAAAAAAGCATTTTATATTGCAGCAAGTGGTCGGCCAGGCCCAGTTGTCGTTGATATTCCGAAAGACATCACTGCTGAATTCGCTGAGTTTAACTACCCAAAAAGCGTTGAGATGCGCTCGTATACTCCAGTGATTAAAGGGCATTCAGGCCAAATCAAAAAAGCAGTCAAAATCTTGCTCGAAGCAAAACGTCCAATGATTTATACGGGCGGTGGCTTAGTATTAGGTGATGCTTCAAACGAATTAGTAAAACTGGCAAGAACCTTGGGCTATCCTGTCACCAACACCCTAATGGGCTTAGGTGGCTACCCAGCCACAGACAAGCAATACGTAGGCATGCTAGGCATGCACGGTACGTATGAAGCAAATAATGCAATGCAAGACTGCGATGTTTTGTTAGCTGTTGGTGCACGATTTGATGATCGCGTTATTGGTAACCCAGATCACTTTTTGAGCGTTCCACGCACTATTATTCATATTGACGTTGATCCTTCATCCATTTCTAAACGTGTAAAGGTAGATGTACCTATCGTTGGTCACGTTCAGTCGGTATTGGGCGAAATGAATGAAATTTTAGCAGCTGAAGCCAAAAAACCAGATGCATTAGTACTAAAAGCTTGGTGGGCGAAAATTGATGGCTGGCGCACTAAAAAATCGTTGAGCTATGATGGGTCCAGTAGCAGCATCATAAAACCACAATACGTCATTGAAAAACTTTGGGAAGTGACTAAAGGCGATGCTTACGTTACTTCTGACGTTGGTCAACATCAAATGTGGGCAGCCCAATATTACAAGTTTGACAAACCACGCCGCTGGATTAACTCGGGCGGGTTGGGAACGATGGGCGTTGGCTTACCTTACGCAATGGGATGTCAATTGGCTGATCCTAAAGCACAAGTTGCATGTGTGACAGGTGAAGGTAGTATTCAAATGAATATTCAAGAGCTTTCAACCTGCAAACAATTCAACTTACCAATTAAAGTGATTTTGTTGAACAACCGCTACTTGGGCATGGTTCGTCAATGGCAAGAATTTTTCTATGAGAATCGTTATTCAGAGTCATACATGGACAGCTTGCCTGACTTCGTAAAACTTGCGGAATCTTATGGCCACATTGGTATGAATATTGAAAAACCAACGGATGTCGAAGGCGCATTAAAAGATGCTTTCGCCATGAAAGATCGTTTTGTATTCATGAACTTCCTTACAGACCAAAAGGAAAACGTATTCCCTATGGTGCCAAATGGCAAAGGGATTAATGAAATGATTTTAGGTACAGATCCTAATGCAAATGATCCTGCCAATAAGATGGAAGGCTAAGATGAAACATATTATCTCCCTACTAATGGAAAACGAGGCTGGTGCGCTGTCACGCGTCGCAGGATTGTTTTCAGCACGTGCTTATAATATCGAATCCCTGACTGTAGCGCCTACTGAAGACGCTACATTGTCACGTATGACCATCGTCACTTCCGGATCGGATGACGTGATCGAGCAAATCATCAAACAGCTCAACAAGCTGGTCGATGTTGTGAAAGTCCTAGACCTTAATGACGGTCGCTATATTGAACGCGAGCTGATGTTGGTCAAGGTAAAAGCCACTGGCGCATTGCGCGAAGAAATGAAGCGTATTAGCGACATTTTCCGTGGTCGTATTATCGATGTAGCTGACGGTAGCTACACCATAGAACTGACAGGTTCTGGCTCAAAATTAGATGCCTTCTTAGAAGCATTGGATAAAACAGTGATTCTAGAAACAGTGCGCACAGGCGCTTCAGGCATTGGTCGCGGTGACAGAATTTTAAAAGTTTAGAATTACCAAATTAGCACTCATTAAATTACTTAAGCAAAAAGCACCGAAAGGCAAACAAATGAAAGTTTATTACGATAAAGACGCTGACCTCTCAATCATCAAGAACCTAAAGGTAACCATCGTTGGTTATGGTTCACAAGGTCACGCACACGCACAAAACTTAAAAGACTCTGGCGTTAACGTCACGGTTGGCATTCGCAAATCAGGCAGTTCATGGGCTAAAGCAGAAAAAGCTGGCCATAACGTAGCTGAAATCGCTGACGCAGTTAAAGCTGCTGACGTTGTAATGATTTTATTGCCAGATGAAAACATGGCATCAATCTACGAAGCTGAAGTTGCTCCAAACTTGAAAAAAGGTGCTGCATTAGCATTTGCTCACGGCTTTAATATTCATTACAACCAAATCGTTCCACGCCAAGATATGGACGTGATTATGATTGCACCAAAAGGCCCAGGTCACACAGTGCGTTCTGAATACCTAAAAGGTGGCGGCGTTCCTTCACTCATCGCTGTTTACCAAGATGCGTCAGGCAAAGCTAAAGATATCGCATTGTCATATGCTGCAGCTAATGGCGGCACTAAAGGCGGCGTAATTGAAACTGATTTCCGTGAAGAAACAGAAACTGACTTATTCGGTGAACAAGCTGTATTATGTGGTGGCGCTGTTGAATTAGTTAAAGCTGGTTTCGAGACTCTAGTTGAAGCTGGTTACGCACCTGAAATGGCTTATTTCGAGTGCTTGCACGAATTGAAATTGATTGTGGACTTAATGTACGAAGGTGGTATCGCGAACATGAACTACTCAATCTCAAATAATGCGGAATACGGTGAATACGTCACTGGTCCTAAAGTGATTAACGATGAATCACGTTGGGCAATGAAAGAAGCGTTGGAAAATATCCAAAACGGCGAATATGCTAAGAAATTCATCTTGGAAGGACGTACTAACTATCCGGAAATGACAGCACGTCGTCGTTTGAACGCAATGCATCCAATTGAAAAAGTTGGTGGCCAATTACGTTCGATGATGCCTTGGATTGCCAAAAACACATTAGATGATCAATCTAAAAACTAATTAAGCCTTAATCAGCTTAAAATATAAGGGCAAGGCGTAAAACGCCCTGCCCTTTTTTACTTTTATATTTTCGAGATGCTTGTGATTAATCGATTAAAAGTTTTACCTCAATACTTCATTCCTAAGCAAGCCATTACAGCTCTAGCAGGCAAATTGGCATCTGCACAAGCAGGTAAATTAACAACAGCCGTTATTCGATGGTTTGTGAAACGTTACCAAGTCAATATGTCGGAAGCTGCTCAAGAAGATATTGGTGCTTATTCAAGCTTTAATGAGTTCTTCACCCGCCCATTAAAGATGAATGCAAGAAAACTAAGCAAGGCTAACTACATTTGCCCTGTTGATGGCGCAATCAGTCAATTTGGCAACATAAAAGCCAATCAAATTTTTCAAGCAAAAGGCCATAGCTATTCAACCGAAGCCTTAGTTGGCGGGAATAAAAGTTTGGCAGCACAATATCAAGATGGAAGCTTTGCAACAATATATTTAAGCCCTCGCGATTACCATCGGATTCATATGCCTTTCCAGGTTTATTTGCCAGGAATGAACGTGTCGTATGTGAATTTGAATCAGCCCAAGGTAATTTCATTTTAGTGCTAGTAGGCGCGACAATTGTTGGTAGCATGGCCACTGTTTGGCATGGTGTAGTCAACCCACCAAGAATTGGTCATATTAAGGAATGGTCATACTCAGATCAGAACATCATACTTAAGCAAGGTGAAGAAATGGGAAGGTTTTTACTTGGATCAACGGTCGTCATGTTGTTTCCAAAAGACACCGTAAAATTCAATACAAATTGGGCTGCAGCTAAACCCGTTCAATTAGGTGAAAAAATGGCTTAAGAAGTCATAATAAAAAAGGCCGCTTCATAGCGGCCTTTTTTATTATTCAGCATGTGCTGTCTTTTGGTTAGCTTGCGCCCTATGTTTAGTCCGCTCACTGCTACCTAAATGCACAACTAACTCATTAAGTGCTAAGCGATATACATCACGCTTAAATTCAATCACACTTTCCATGGGCACCCAATATTCACTCCAACGCCATGCATCAAACTCAGGATGTGAACTTGCACGTAAAGATACATCGCTATCACGACCAACTAAACGCAATAAAAACCAAATTTGTTTTTGGCCTTTATAACTACCACGCCACTCACGCTTGATCCAGCTAGTAGGAACGTCATATCGCAACCAATCACGAGTGCGCCCTAGAATTTTCACATGCTCAGGGCGCAAACCAACTTCTTCCATCAGTTCCCGATACATGGCCTCTTCAGGGCTTTCGCCTTGTTTAATACCGCCTTGTGGAAACTGCCAAGAGTGTTCGCGTATGCGCTTACCCCAAAAAACCTGATTGTGTGCATTACTTAAAATAATGCCTACGTTAGGTCGATATCCATCGCGATCTATCATGAAAAACAACCTTAATAATTTAGTGTAATTTTTTCACACTTCGACACTTATTGAAAGCGATGCGTGTAAATGATTCTGCAAAAAACTCTGCTTTTATGTGTTTTTTAAGTTATGCTAAAACTTAATGTCAACCGCATTAAATGGTAAACGTTAATCTTAATGAGCAAACTAAAAAGCCTGTAATTTTGAAAAGTATCAACAAAAATTTTATGTTAGTTATTGCCATAAGCTATTGCCTGATGACAGGCATAGCAAGCGCAAAGAACACTGCCTACATTACTAACCAAGGTGACAACACCGTATCGGTCATTGATATTGATTCGAATAAAGTCATCAAAACCATTTCAGTTGCAAAAGGGCCTGTTGGTGTCGCAACAGCATCAAAGTCACACCGGGTTTTTATTTCGAATGTTGATGGCCAAAGCATCTCTGTCATTGATGGTATCAACCATAAACTCATACGAAATGTGAGCGTAAAAGGCTCCCCTGTCGGGCTCGCGCTAACACCTGACGAAAAAATACTTTATGTTGCAGATTGGGTTAGTGATCGAATTCTCGCGCTTGAAACAAGCAATATGCAGACACTTTATGAAATCAAAGCAGGCAAGGCACCCGCCGGACTAATAGTAAGCCCTGACGGTAAAAAATTATACGTGGCAAATCGTGATAGCGATGATATTGCTATTATCGATACAAAAGCTCGCCAAATAAGCGCTCGCATTCCAGTAGGTAAACATCCATTTGGTATAAATCTTAGTGAAAATGGAGAGCAACTTTATACAGTTAATGTTATGGAAAATTCGGTTTCCATCATCAACACTACCTCCTTAAAAAGAGAAACACTAAAAGTTGGTGAGCATCCATACTGCGTAGCAATTAGCATCGATGGGAAATTCATATACGTCACGAATACCCAAGATGACAATGTTTCTGTTATCGACTTAAGCTCTAAAGAAACTATAGTCAAAATCAAAGTCGGAGAAGTGCCTGAAGGCATTAACACCGATCCAAAAACTGGAAATATTTATGTTGCCAGTTGGTCAAGCAACCAAGTATCTGTGATTGACGGAAAACATCACAAACTGCTAATGCATATTAAAACTGGTGACAAAAGTCGTGCTTTTGGGAAATTTATTCTAGAAGACTATTCGCCATACTAAGATTTGTTTTGAAAAAATATCGTAAAACCAGCCGAATTTAGGTAAAGTGTTGGGCGATGTTTATAGCTATAAAAATAAGTAAGTAAGTTATGTTTTTGTTTTTTAATT
>JBEDFH010000025.1:0-7267 GCA_041175265.1 Pseudomonadota bacterium
ATTGGGTGATTGATAAGCCAGTGCTTAAAAGTCCAGAGGATATTTATAAACATGAATGAAATACTTCAGAGGTTAACTGCATTATTAGAGGAGCGTAAAAACGCTGATCCTCAGACTTCTTATGTTGCGAAGTTGTATCACAAAGGCATGAATAGCATCCTCAAGAAAGTTGGTGAGGAAGCGGCTGAAACAATTATTGCTGCAAAAGATGGCAGAGTGTTTGTTTCTGAGATTGGTGAATTTGGTAAAGATGGCGATGGTCAAATTACTGTGATTGAAAAAAATGGTGATGTGCGAGTCTTTGCGAAGGGATTAGATGATCCTAAAGGCTTGGCTTTTGTCGGTAAAGATCTATTTGTAGCAGATAATCACCGCGTAATTAAAGTAAATGCAAAAGGTGAAACCCATGTGTTTGCCTCGGCTCAGGCATTTCCAGAGCAACCATTATTTTTAAATGATTTAGAAGCAGATAGTTTAGGTAATTTATATGTCAGTGATAGTGGGGACTTAAAGGGTTCTGGTGGTGCTGTTTATAAAATCAACAAACAAGGTAAGGTGAGTTTGGTGATTGATGGTAAGCAAGATGCGCGTATTTTGGCACCTAATGGTTTACTCATGGGTAAAACTCAAAATTGCATCATGGTGGTTGATTTTGTCTCTGGCATTCTTTATCGCATGGATATGAAGAAGAATGCATTGATTGAAGTCGCAAAAGGATTTGGCGGTGGTGACGGTATTGTTAACGGCAAAAAAGACCAGTTTTACGTAAGTGATTGGAAAAACGGCAAAGTATTTAGCGTTAAGCTAGAAAAAGGTGTAGTGGCCAATGCGGAGCTAGTAAAAGAAGGGTTTGTGGCGGCTGCCGATATTGCATCTGGCCAAGATGGTAAATTCTTGTTAGTGCCTGATATGAAAGCTGGCGAGTTAGTTTATCTGCCAATCAAATAATAGAGTTTAAATAAAAAAGGCCTGCAATTCAGGCCTTTTTTATTGTACTAATTATTTCGTTGCAGGAAGTACTGAAACAGATTCAATGATGACTGCTTGCACAGGAACATCTCCGCCATCTGTTGGAAGTTTAGAAATTCGTTCAACAACGTCCATTCCTTTAATCACCTTACCAAACACGGTATAACCCCAGCCACGATCTGACTTTTCAGTGTGATTTAAGAAGGTGTTGTTTGCCACATTAATAAAGAATTGAGACGATGCAGAATGCGGATCATTTGTTCTTGCCATGGCAATAGTGCCCAAGGTGTTCGTTAGTCCGTTATAAGCTTCATTTTTGATCGGCGCGCGTGTTGTTTTTTCGTTTAGATTTTTATCTAGGCCGCCTCCTTGAATCATAAAGCCTGAAATCACTCGATGAAAAATGGTGCCAGTGTAAAAGCCATCATTGGCGTATTGCACAAAATTTTCTACTGTTTTAGGTGCTTTATCACTATTAAGCTCAACAATAATGATGCCTTTGTTTGTTTTGATTTCAACAGTCGGTTGTGCCCAAGCTGATGCACTTAAAAATGCACTCGCGATGCTGAGGCTAAGTAAAAACTTTTTGATTTTCATGATTTAACTTTCTAAAAATTGAGATTTAAAATTAACTAGTCGTGAATAAGTTGGCGATCCCATCTAACCCCATATGATTAATTGCATAGGTTGCTTGCTCTTGAACAATTGGTTTTGCATGATAAGCAATGCCTGCACTTGCTACGCGCATCATTGTGAGGTCGTTAGCACCATCGCCGATTGCAATAGCTTGGTCTGTGCTGATACCTAAATCATTACACTTGCGCACTAAGAAATCGGCCTTGGCTTGTGCATCAACGATATCGCCTAAAATGCGACCGGTGAGTTTGCCGTTCATAATTTCTAGGGTATTTGATTCAGTGTAGTCTAGATCTAATAGGGCTTGTACGCGATGCGCAAAGAACTCAAACCCACCAGAAACCAATAAGGTTTTAATCCCGTTTGCTTTACATGCGTCTATCCAGGTTTTTGCGCCCGGGTTCAGTTGCAGTCTTTCATCGACTACTTTTTGTAAAGCTGACTCTTCCAAGCCGTTTAATAACGCGACACGTCTAGTCAGACTTTCTTTAAATTCAATTTCTCCACGCATTGCACTTTCTGTAATCGCCGCCACTTGTGGTTTAAGGCCGTACATATCGGCAATTTCATCAATACATTCGATATTGATGAGTGTCGAGTCCATGTCCATCACGGCGAGCTTAATATTTTTTAGACGTTGATTGTCAGCAACATAAGCACAGTCAATTTTTTGTTCTACACAAAATGCTTTTACCGTTGCTGAGGGCTCGTTTTGATTGGGCAGGTAGTAGGCGTGCTCAGCGATTTGAATGAATTGCGCACCATGAACTGCCTTGCTAATTTGGTGAATGTGCATCAGATGATGCAATTGGATGGCCGAACCTTGAACAACTAAGCGCATAAGAGGATATCTTAAAAAATTAACTAGTCTGAATATTATACATCGGGAGAAGCTGCTATTTAAAACGTCATTCATATACAGTGGGGTGGCGCGCAGACGCGATTTGCGCGAGAATGTCACATTGATCATTTGCTTAGATTTTTTATCATGAATTTGCACGAATTTCAGGCCAAACAACTATTACAACGCTATGGCCTAGCGGTACCTGTTGGACAAGTTGTCCAGTCTGCGGAGGCTGCTGCCGCGGCAACGAAAGAGATTGCTGGGAATGCGTGGGTTGTTAAGGCGCAAGTTCATGCTGGCGGCCGTGGTAAAGCGGGTGGCGTGAAGATTGTTAAGTCTGCAAGCGAGGCAAAATCTGTCGCTAACAATTTACTAGGCAAGCATCTTGTGACTTACCAAAATGCGCCTGATGGGCAGCCCGTTCATCAGTTATTGGTTGAGCAAACATTACCGATCGCACGTGAATTGTACTTATCTATTTTAGTCGATCGTACCTTAGAGCGTGTTGTGATGGTCGCTTCTAGTGCTGGTGGTATGGATATTGAAGAAGTTGCTGCGACGATGCCAGAGAAAATCCTTCAAGAGGTTTGTGATCCTCTGAATGGCTTAGTCGATTATCAAGCACGTAATCTTGCTTTTGCTTTGGATCTTGTTGGCGACCAAATTGCTGCTTTTACTAAATTAGCAAAAGGGCTATACAAGCTTTTTAAAGAAAATGATTTAGCGCTTTTGGAAATTAACCCTTTAGTCGTGACCACGGATGGTAAGTTATTTGCGCTCGATTGTAAGATGAGTGTTGATGACAATGCCTTGTATCGTCAAAAACTGCTCGCTGAACAACGTGATTGGAGTCAGGATGATGCAAAAGAGGCTGAAGCGCATCATGCCGGACTTAATTACATTGCTTTAAATGGCAATATTGGTTGTATGGTGAATGGTGCTGGTTTGGCAATGGCAACCATGGATTTGATTAAGCTGCATGGCGGTGCACCAGCTAACTTCTTGGATGTAGGTGGTGGTGCAACTGCAGAAACAGTCTCTAAAGCTTTTAAAATCATCTTGGCTGATCAAAATGTACAGGCTATTTTGGTGAATATTTTTGGCGGTATTATGCGTTGCGACATTATTGCAGAAGGCATTATTACTGCAGTTAAAGACGTTGGCATTCAAATTCCTGTGGTCGTGCGTTTAGAAGGTACCAATGTGGAATTAGGCCGCAAAATGTTAAGTGAAAGTGGCCTTTCGATTATTTCAGCGGCTGGTCTCACAGATGCAGCTAAACAAGCTGTTGCAGCTGTGAGTGTGTAAGGTTAAATATGAGCATATTAGTTAATAAAAATACCAAAGTTTTATGCCAAGGTTTTACTGGTAAACAAGGGACATTTCATTCTGAACAAGCGATTGCTTACGGTACGAAAATGGTGGGTGGTGTAACACCGGGTAAGGGTGGTCAAACGCATTTGGATTTACCAGTTTTTAATACAATGCGTGATGCGGTAAGCGCAACTGGTGCACATGCTTCTGTGATTTATGTCCCGCCTCCATTTGCAGCAGATTCCATTTTAGAAGCTTGTGATGCTGGCATAGAATTGATTGTCTGCATTACAGAAGGCATTCCCGTGTTGGACATGCTGAATGTCAAAGCCGCACTTAAAGCTAATAATGTGAAGTTGGTTGGGCCTAATTGCCCAGGTGTTATTACGCCAGACGAGTGCAAGATTGGCATTATGCCGGGCAGTATTCATTTGCGTGGGAAAGTGGGCATCGTTTCACGTTCTGGCACCCTCACTTATGAGGCAGTTAACCAGACGACGGCGTTAGGTTTGGGTCAGTCTACTTGTGTGGGGATTGGTGGCGATCCGATTCGCGGTCTGAACTTTATTGATTGTTTAGAAATGTTCCAAGCCGACCCTGAAACTGAGGCGATTATTATGGTCGGTGAAATTGGTGGTGCTGATGAAGAGGCGGCCGCCGATTATATTAAGCATTATGTGACAAAACCTGTTGCCGGCTACATCGCTGGTCAAACTGCGCCCAAAGGTAAGCGTATGGGTCATGCGGGCGCTATTATTTCTGGTGGTAGCGGTAAAGCTGAAGATAAGATAGCTGCTTTAGAAAAAGCAGGAGTGATTGTTGCAAGTTCTCCTGCTGGTTTAGGTGAAGCTGTATTGGCGGCGATTAAGGCAAAACAATAAAACTTATGAAAAAACTTCTGGCTTTTTTGACGTTAACCTTTGCTTTAACTATGCAAACTGCAGGCGCTACTGAAGAGATACCGTATCTGCTAACTGTCGCTGCTAAAGGTGATCTTGCTAAAGTTTCCGCACTCCTTGAAAGCGGCGCTAGTCCAAATGCAAAAGATGTTGATGGTCTTACTGCGCTGATGTACGCGGCAAGAAAAGACCAAGTTGAGGTGGTTAAATTACTATTGGAAAAGGGTGCTGATGTTAATGCCCGTGAAAATGGTGGTTGGACGGCTTTAATGTTTGCTGCTAAGAAAAATTATATTGCTACTGCTGAAGTTTTATTAGCCAAGGGTGCAGATCCTAAAATTAGAGACATTTCAGGTTGGAGTGCACTAGGCTTGGCAGCAACTTCAGGTTATGCAGAATTGGTTGGTCTGCTTATTCAATCAGGTGTTGACGCTAATTTAAGAACAGATGACGGTAAAACCATTCTGATGTTTGCTGCTAAAAATGGTGATGTTGCAACAATTAAAAGTTTAATAGAAAACAAAGCCGATGTTTCTACAAGAGATCGATATGCGATGACAGCACTCATGTATGCTGCGCGTGTTGGAAATGCAGGCGCGGTTGAGGTTTTAATTGCTAGTGGTGCCAAAGTGTCGGAGGAGGACAAGTCCAAATGGACTGCACTTACTTGGGCAGTGAGAAAGAAACAGTTGCCAACAGCAGAGTTGTTAATTAAAAATGGAGCGGATGTGAATCATAAAGATGGTCAAGGTCTGCCTTTGTTGCATAACGCAGTTAATAATGGAGACACTGAAATGGTGCGTTTGTTATTAAAAAGTGGTGCCGATCCAAAAGTAAAAGACCAGTACTCATTAACTGCTTTGGTCTATGCAATGCAAGCTAAACGTTCTGATATCGTTACCTTGCTTAAAGATGCAGGTGGCAATTATTAGTCAAACCCTTCGATTTTGTATTGCTCAGATAAATAGCACCGTCGGTGATATTCAGGGTAATGGCAAAAAGATTCTTAAAGCATCATTAGATGCGAAAAGCAAAGGCGCAACGCTGATGCTAACCCCCGAGCTCTCACTTTCTGGATATCCACCAGAGGATTTGTTGCTAAGAGAAGATTTTAATCTTGCTTGCCTTCGTGAACTTCAGTTTTTGGCAGCTGAGATTAAAGAGATTACTGTAATTGTTGGTCACCCTCATGTACATAAGGGCGAGTGTTATAACGCAGCTTCTGTTCTGCAAGATGGTAAGGTTTTAACGACTTACCATAAGCATGTCTTACCAAACCACACTGTTTTTGATGAGCCTCGTTATTTTAAATCAGGTGAGCTGGCGACGGTCTTCGAGCATCAAGGTATTAAGATAGGTTTGTTAATTTGTGCGGATGTTTGGGAGGCCGAGCCCGCATTGTTAGCACAAGAAGCGGGTGCTGAGATTTTGTTGGCGCTCAATGCTTCGCCGTATCATATGGGTAAGCAATCTACTCGACATCAGATTGCACGCGAACGTGTATTGCAAACGGGTTTGGCGATGGTGTACGCGAATATGGTCGGTGGTCAGGATGAATTGGTATTTGATGGCGCTTCTTTTGTATTGGATCGGTCTGGCGAATTGGTGCAGCAGCTAGCGGCATTTGAAGAAGATTTGGGTGTGCTTGATATTGATGTCAGTGAAAAAAATAGGGCAAATCCTTTAAATGAAAATATTTTGGCTTTATCTGGCTTGGAAGAAACGGTTTATCGAGCCTTATGTTTAGGGTTGAAAGATTACGTCAATAAAAATGGTTTTAAGGGTGTAGTGCTAGGCTTGTCTGGTGGTATTGATTCTGCACTTACTTTAGCTATTGCAGTTGACGCTCTGGGCGTTGATCAGGTTAGAGTGGTGATGATGCCGTCAGAATTTACTGCGGAAATAAGTGTTAGTGACGCACATTTAATGGCGAAAAATCTAGGCGTTCAATATAGTGAGTTGCCTATTAATGCCTTATTTGATTTGTTTAGAGCAACCTTAGCTGATGAGTTTTTAGGCTTGCCGTTTGATACGACGGAAGAGAATTTGCAGGCGCGAATAAGAGGCATGCTGTTAATGGCCTTGTCTAATAAGTTCGGAAGCATTGTTCTGACTACCGGCAATAAGAGTGAGATGGCTGTTGGCTATTCAACTCTTTATGGAGATATGGCAGGTGGTTTTGCATTACTTAAAGATGTACCTAAAACGCTGGTCTATAAACTATCGAATTACCGTAATACAATTTCAACTGTGATTCCAGAAAGAATTATAGTGAGACCTCCATCTGCTGAATTGAGGCATGATCAAACAGATCAGGATAGTTTACCTCCTTATGAGATTTTAGATGCGATCATGGAAGCTTACGTTGAGCACGATGCTAGTCGTGCTGATATTATTAGCATGGGTTTCCGTGAGCAAGACGTTGTTCGTGTTACGAGTTTGATTGATAGGAACGAATATAAACGTCGCCAATCGCCAATTGGTGTTCGTATTACACAGCGAGGTTTTGGAAGGGACAGACGCTATCCAATTACTTCTAAATTTGTATTTAATGGTTAATGAATTAGATTAATCTGTTAGGTCGTTGATTTAGTTTTTTCACGTG
>JBEDFH010000026.1:0-7247 GCA_041175265.1 Pseudomonadota bacterium
GAATGAAGCTTGGTTAACCACTAAACGAGAACTAATTTCCCCAACCTCTTCAACAGCTTTTAGATGGTTAGCTCGCAAGGTTCCGCCGGTGCTCACTAAATCTACAATCACATCAGCCAAGCCCACTAGAGGCCCTAACTCCATGGACCCGTATAGCTTAATTAAATCCACATGCATACCTTTTGCCGCAAAATGCTCACGCGCAGTTTTGACATACTTAGTTACCACTTTAAGACGAGCGCCACTACGAATAGATGCAAAATAATCAAAATCTTCACGTACTGCGACCATCATTTTGCATTTTGCAATTTGTAAATCTATCGGCTGATATAAACCTTCACCACCATGCTCATCCAGCACGTCTTTACCAGCAATACCTAAATCCGCCGCACCATACTGCACATAGGTAGGAACGTCGGATGCACGAACAATAATTAAACGAACATCTTCACGATTAGTTGGCAAAATTAATTTACGTGAAGCCTCAGGATCTTCCAAGGCATGAATACCTGCCGCCGCCAACAAAGGGGTGGTTTCTTCAAAAATGCGACCTTTGGATAATGCAATCGTAATCATATTGTTATCTACTTAATTGTTAGGATAGGCGCTTAACGTTAGCACCTAAAGCATTAAATTTTTCTTCTAAATCTTCATATCCGCGATCTAAATGATAAATACGCTCAATCACGGTCTGACCTTTAGCAACCAAACCAGCTAACACAAGGCTAGCCGATGCGCGTAAATCTGTTGCCATTACAGTTGCACCCTCAAGTTCAGGAACACCCTTTACAAGCGCGGTATTTCCATCAATATCAATGTCGGCACCTAACCTCTGCATTTCTTGAACATGCATAAAACGATTTTCAAAAATTGTTTCAGTGACTTTAGATACGCCTGAAGCAACAGTATTAAGTGCCATAAACTGTGCCTGCATATCCGTCGGAAAAGCTGGATGCGGGGCTGTACGAATATTGACAGCTTTAAGCTTACCATCGCTTTTTACCGTAATAGTATTGGCATCACTCAAAACAGTTGCACCAGCTTCACGCAGCTTCTCAATAACCGCATCAAGTAAGTGAGCACTAACATTTAATAGTTTAATCTCACCACCAGTCATTGCTGCAGCAACCATATAAGTTCCAGCTTCAATTCGATCACAAACCACCTGATGTTCAGCGCCATTGAGCTTATCGACACCTTCAATTGTAATCACATCTGTACCAGCACCCTTGATTTTGGCACCCATTTTAATCAGACAGTCTGCCATATCAACCACTTCCGGCTCTTTAGCTGCATTCTCAAGCACCGTTGTCCCCTGAGCCAGCGCTGCCGCCATCATAAGGTTCTCTGTGCCAGTAACAGTCACTAAATCCATGTAATAACGAGCACCCTGCAAACGTTTATTAGGCAAATGCTCAGCACTCGCCTCAATGTAGCCATGCTCAATATGAATATTAGCACCCATCGCTTGAAGGCCTTTGATATGCAAATCCACTGGCCGAGATCCAATAGCGCAACCACCAGGCAATGAGACCCGAGCTTTTCCAAAACGCGCCAATAAAGGACCCAATACCAAAATGGAAGCACGCATGGTCTTTACCATCTCATAAGGTGCCTCTAATATTTTAATATTAGAGGCATCCAAATCCACTTTGTCTGCATTACGTGTAACAACGACACCCATATGCTGGAGCAAATTAATCGTTGTACCCACATCTTTTAACTTAGGAACACTAGACAATTTAAGTGGGGTTTCCGCCAATAAAGCAGCACACAAAATAGGCAATGCAGCGTTTTTAGCCCCTGAAATAGTGACCTCTCCGTGCAAACGGGCACCACCTTGAATGACGAGTTTATCCAATTAATTTGCCGTTTCGATTAGTTTTTGTAATTCACCTTGCTCATACATGCTACGCATAATGTCTGAGCCTCCAATAAATTCACCATTAATGTAAAGCTGTGGAATAGTAGGCCAATTTGCATACACCTTAATTCCATCACGAATCTCTGGATCAGCTAAAACATCGACTGCTACAAAATCTTTAACTCCACATGCCTGCAAAATCTGTACAGCTAAGCCAGAGAAGCCACATTGTGGGAACTTTGGACTCCCTTTCATGTATAGCACAACTGGATTACTTGTTACCTGACTTCTAATTTTTTCCTGGGTATCCATTTTCTCTCCTAATCTAAATTCTTTTCCCACTATTTTCCCAAGCTTCAGGCGTAAAGGTTCGCATCGATAAAGCATGAATTTCCGAACGCATTCTATCTCCTAAAGCCTGATAGACCAGTTGATGCTGTTGCACCATACTCTTTCCAACAAAAGCAACGCTCACAATAACAGCTTCAAAATGCTGCCCATCATTGCCGAGCACTTCAACATGCTCGCAAGCTAAACCACTAGTAATATAAGTCTTTAATTCATTTGCACTTAACATAAACTTTCAATCGCTCTCTTAGCCACGTAACTTATAGCCAGCTTTCAACATTCCAATAGTGATCAATGAAAGTGTAATAAAGCTAGCAATCACAACACTTAAACTGAACCATGGTGAAATATCACTCATTCCAAAAAAGCCATATCTAAATCCATCAATCATATAAAAAAATGGATTTAAATGCGAAATGGTTTGCCACACTGGCGGTAAAGAATGAATTGAATAAAACACACCCGACAGGAAAGACAATGGCATGATGACAAAGTTTTGAAATGCTGCCATCTGATCAAATTTCTCAGCCCACAATCCAGCAATAATTCCAAACGCACCTAACATCCCACTCCCAAACACTGCAAATGCCAGAATCATCCCTGGATGATTCAAAGGTAAATCAATAAAACAAATAGAAACCAAATAAATACTAAACCCAACACATAAGCCACGAATGATAGATGCAGCTAAAAATGCTGAGAAAAATTCAATATAACTAAGCGGTGTTAACAATACAAATATGATATTACCCATCACTTTTGACTGGATTAAGCTAGACGAACTGTTTGCAAAAGCATTTTGCAATACAGACATCATGATAAGGCCTGGGATCAAAAATACTGTGTAAGGCACGCCAGGATAAACTTCAACACGAGAGCCAAGCACATGTGAAAAAATCAACAAATATAAAAGTGCCGTCATTACTGGGGCAGCAACTGTTTGAAAGCCTACGCGCCAGAAACGTAAAAGCTCTTTTTTAAAGAGCGTCCATGGGCCACGCATCCGCTGATTAATTAGATTCATGAACGTCCGATCAAATCAACAAATACATCTTCTAAATCAGGCTCAATCAACTGCATATCTAAAACTGATACGTGTGCACTACGTAATTCAGCCAATACAAATTCAATTTGAGTGATTTCATTTAAGTTCAGCATGTAATCTAAAGCATCTTGATGACGCACCATTAGCTTTAATGATTCTGGTATAGCAGCACTCAACTTGAGTTTTAAATTTTTCCCAGGAATACTCGCCAGTAAGTTTTTTGTACTATCCAAAGCAATGACTTCGCCATGCTTCATTAAAGCAACACGAGAACAAAGTTCTTGAGCTTCCTCTAAATAATGCGTAGTGAGGATAATTGTATGGCCTTCACGATTTAGACGCTTAATAAATTCCCAAAGCGTGTAACGCAACTCCACATCTACACCTGCGGTTGGTTCATCCAACACTATAACAGGTGGCTTGTGCACTAAAGCCTGAGCAATCAGCGCACGTCGCTTCATACCGCCAGATAAGCGGCGCATATTGGTATGAGCTTTATCAGTTAAACCCAAACATTCAATTACTTCATCAACCCAAGGATCATTCTCTTTTCCCCGACCAAAATAACCCGCTTGAAAGCGCAGCATTTCTCGCAAATTAAAAAATGGATCGAATACCAGCTCTTGAGGAACGACACCAAGTGAGTGACGTGCTTGACGATAATCATTGAGAACATCAAAGCCCATCACCGAAAGGCTGCCACTTGTTGGTCGCAACAAACCAGCCAATAAATTGATAAGTGTAGATTTACCTGCGCCGTTAGGTCCAAGCAAGGCAAAGAACTCTCCCTGCTCAATGTTCAAGTCTATGCCTTTTAGTGCATGCAATGCGCCAAAATGCTTATGAACTTGCGTTAATTGAATTGCGGGAATCATGTTAAAGCCTCAGACTTGCTTTGCAAGCCGATTAAATACATTAACGAGAGGTGTGAGGAATAAGATCAACCACACCATATAGGTTGATCAAGCTATGTAAATTCTCAGGCAATTTTGTAAAGGTTAATTGACTACCTTGATTCTGAGCCTGCCGTATCCATTCGAAAATCAAGCTAATCGTAGCGGTATCAACATTATTTACGCCCGAAAAGTCCATCTTAAATTGCTTGGGAAATTTTTTTGTATCAGCAAGCAAAGTGTGTGCAGACGACATCGTAATATCGCCACTCAATTTCCAAACTTTTTCTAATTTATCAATTTTTCCCAAAACTATTCCCAGATTAAATACTTGGCAAATTTAACTTATTTCTTTGCGACGTGATTGCTTTTGTTTTTTTCACTGATACGCTGAATCAAACCATCCATACCACCTTGACGAATTTCCGTACTAAATTGGCCACGATAATTAGTCACAAGACTAACGCCCTCAATGACGATATCATAAACTTTCCAATTGTCAGCTACTAATTCCAAGCTGTAATCAACAGCCAGCGGCTGCCCACCTGGTTGCAAAATAACGGTTTTTACAACAACCTGACTAGGGTCGGAAATATCACGCAACGGCTTGTACTCTATCGTTTGATTGCGATACTTAGACAAAGCTGAAGCGTAAGTATGAATTAATAATGTACGGAACTCACGCTGAAACGCTTCCTGTTGTTCTTTACTGGCTTTAGTATAGTTTTTACCTAACACCAAACGACTAACACGATCAAAATTAAAATTAGGAACAATCTTATCTTCAGCTAGAGCATAAACCTTCTCTGGATCGCCTTGAATGTCTTTATCTTTTTTCAAGATTGTAATTACATCATCAGCAATTGATTTTACGAAAACATCTGCTGAGACGTTCGCAAATGTGATGTTTGAAAACATCACTAAAACCAAAGCCAACACACTATTCATTAATCTTTTCATTTTATTCTGCCGCTTTATTATCTGATTTATTTTCTGACGCTTTGTTATAAAGGAACTGACTAATCATCTTTTCTAGTACAACCGCATCTTGTGTATGCGTAATCTTGTCACCTTCTTTTAAGTTTACTTCGTCGCCACCGGCTTCCAAACCAACATACTGCTCACCCAAAAGACCAGCAGTATAAATATTTGCAAAAGTATCTTTAGGGAATGCATAGCGCTTATCCAACTTCAATGTAACTTGCGCCTCGTAAGTTCTAGCATCAAAACGAATTCCATCAACTCGGCCGATTACTACGCCCGCACTCTTCACTGGTGCGCGAGGCTTCAGACCCCCAATATTCTCAAACCCTGCCGTCACAGTATATGTTTCACCAATATTACTTGAAGTTAAGTTGCCCACTTTTAAGGCCAACCCTAAGATAGCGGCCACACCTAAAGCAACAAAAAAACCAACCCATAAATCTATTGTTGTACGTTCCATGACATCCTCAAAAAATAACTACGATTAAACCTTAATCATAAATGCCGTTAATATAAAATCCAGACCCAAGACTGCTAGTGACGAGTAAACGACTGTTCGCGTCGTTGCACGACTGACACCCTCAGCAGTTGGTGGTGCGTCATACCCTTCAAATAAGGCGATCATGGTACAAACAATACCGAATACGACACTCTTAATAATGCCATTAATTATGTCTTCTCTAAAGTCAACACTGGCTTGCATTTGAGACCAAAAAGCACCGCTATCAACACCAATTAATGGCACAGCAACAAAATAACCACCCAAAACACCAATCATTGAAAATAACGCGGCCAAGATAGGCATCGAAATCACTCCAGCCAGAAAGCGGGGCGCAAGCACGCGACCAACTGGACTAACAGCCATCATCTCCATTGCAGATAATTGTTCAGTAGCTCGCATTAAACCAATTTCTGCAGTAATCGCTGTACCTGCACGACCTGCAAATAAGAGTGCAGTAACAACCGGGCCCAATTCACGTACTAAAGACAAGGCCACCAATACACCAATAGCCTCTGAAGAACCGTATTTCTGTAAAGTATTGTAGCCCTGCAAACCAAGAACCATACCAACAAAGAACGCTGATACTAAGATAATTAATAGCGATAAAACACCAGTAGCGTAAATTTCACGAACAATTAAGCTAGGACGTCTAATAGAGTCACCTAGATAAACTAGGATATAAAAAAATAATCTCCCACCAGCGCCAAGGTGCCAAACCCCCTCTATGAAATTATGGCCGATTTTAGCAATTGCAGATTTCAAACTTGAAAGCATCTTAACCTCTTAACATTTCGAGCTTGTAATCAGCCGCTGGATAGTGAAATGGAACTGGACCATCTGCTTCACCATGAACAAATTGATGGACAAAAGGCATGTCAGATTTACGTAACTCGTCCGGCGTACCTTCAGCAACAACAACGCCTTGTGACACAAAGTAGACATAGTCCACAAAAGAAAAAGTTTCATGCACATCATGAGTCACAACGATAGAAGTTGCTCCCAACGCATCATTCAGACGTCTAATAAGATTACAAACCACACCCATAGAAATCGGATCTAAACCAGCGAACGGCTCATCATACATAATAATCTGAGGATCTAAAGCAACTGCACGGGCCAAGGCAACGCGACGCGCCATCCCCCCAGACAACTCAGTAGGCATCAAATTATGTGCACCGCGAAGACCAACCGCATTGAGCTTTAGCATCACAAAATCACGAATCATTGATTCAGGTAAATCGGTATGCTCACGAATAGGAAAAGCGACATTCTCATAAACTGATAAATCAGTGAACAAAGCGCCAAACTGAAATAGCATCCCCATTTTTCGACGCAAGTTAAACAACCCCTCACGCCCCTGCTCATGCACAACCTCACCATCAACCTTGACTTCACCTTTTATAGGCTTTAGCTGTCCACCAATCAATCTGAGTAGCGTCGTTTTCCCACTTCCACTTCCACCCATAATGGCAACAACCTTACCTCTGGGAAAAGACATATTAATGCCTTTATGAAGCAAGCGCCCTTTATAGCCAAATGATAAATTGTTAATTTCGACGATGTTGTCGGACATGATTTTATGCTGTCAAATTTGTTACCGCATTTTAAAAC
>JBEDFH010000027.1:0-7197 GCA_041175265.1 Pseudomonadota bacterium
CTTGGCTCCCTGGTTTATTTTCTATCAAACCAACAATCTCGCCAGCAGGATTCATTAATTCAATTTTTTGAATTTGGTCTGTGGTTTCGAGTTCTGCTAAAAAATCACTAAATTTTTTCATGGAGTTTTGGTGTCTATAAATGATAAGTAGTTTTTGTCATGACTTTCGACATGGTTTGCATTGCTGCCTTAATAGGGGCTGGCAATTCAGCAGCGCCAAGATGAACTGCAGTTTTCGCGTGCTCAGCCTCGTCGATTTTCATTTGTTCTAAAATTGCGCGGCTTTTTCTATCATTACTTGGAAGCGTTTCTAAGTGATGGTCTAGATGCTTGCCTACTTGGCGTTCAGTTTCTGCCAGAAAGCCCAAATTCCATTGATCACCTAATGCACCGGCAATCGCACCTAAAGTAAATGAGCTTGCGTACCAGATTGGGTTTAGAAAGCTGGTATGACTGCCTAGTTCTTGTATACGTTTTTCACACCAAGCTAAATGTTCGGTTTCTTCTTTTGAAGCTTGTTCTAAAGCTTTAATCGTTGCTGGGTTCTTTGCAGTCAGTGCTTGTCCATTGTAAAGGGCTTGTGCACAGACTTCGCCGCAATGATTAATTCGCATTAGTGAGGCTGCATGACGTTTCTCTTCGTTAGACAGATCCTCTGATGTTTGATTGATGTTGTGATCTGGATGAGGCCTAACGCTGTGTGCATTCGCAGTCAGCGTTTTAAGGCCTTTATCAAACTCAACAATTAATCGATCCAACATCTTGGTAGCTTATTTCTTACCTGATTGAATGATGTCCATGCCTTTGAGTAAGTTAATCGCTTGCATGAACTGGAAGTCAGATTTAGTCCCAGCTTCTATTGGTTTAAATTCAGCATGCTTCTCTTTGTTTTCTTCTTTGGATGCTGCTGGTTTTGGGGCCTCAGTTTTTGCTGGCGCCTCTGTATCTTTCGGATTAGAAAGGTGGCGACTCAAATCAGCCTCGCGCAGATTTAGGCCTGCGTCAGAAGGATTAGCTGGATCTTCGACGATGATGTCTGGCACGATACCCTTAGCTTGAATTGAGCGGCCATTAGGCGTGAAATAACGCGCTGTTGTTAACTTGATTGCGGTGCCATTGTTCATTGGCAAGATCGTTTGCACAGAGCCTTTACCAAAGCTTTGCGTCCCCATAATCACTGCACGTTTATGATCTTGCAACGCGCCTGCAACAATTTCAGAAGCAGAAGCCGAACCACCATTAACAATGACTACCATTGGAATGTTCTTAATATCCGCTGGTAAATCTTTTAAGTAATCTGCACTTTCACCACCACGAGCATAATTAGATGGGTTTGCAGTCAATTGCATTTTTGCATCTGGTGTGCGGCCTTCTGTATAAACAACCAAAGCATCTTTAGGAATGAATGCGCCACTCACACCAACAGCAGCGTTTAAAAGGCCGCCTGGGTTATTACGCAAGTCTAAAACTAAGCCTTTGAATGGACCTTTATTTTGTTCTCTTAAGGTTTTGATCGCTTTAGCTAAATCTTCACCTGTATGTTCTTGGAATTGAGTAATTCTCAAGTAAGGGTAGTTAGGCTCACTTAATTTATATTTAACGCTTTGTGTTTTAATAATTGCGCGCGTTAAGGTGATATAAAGTGGCTTGTTCTCACCTTTACGTAAGACTGTTAATTTGATTGGCGTATTTGGTTTGCCGCGCATGATTTTAACAGCGTCATTAAGTGACATGCCTTTCACTAATTTTTCATCTAATTGCATAATCAAATCGCCTGATTTGATGCCTGCTTTAAATGCAGGTGAATCTTCGATGGGCGAAATCACTTTCACTAAGCCGTCTTCCATGCCGACTTCAATGCCAAGACCGCCAAATTCACCTTGTGTGCCTGCTTGTAAATCTTTAAATCCTTCAACGTCTAAGAATGAGGAGTGAGGATCTAAGCCAGTTAGCATGCCATTGATGGCTTCGTTAATTAGTTTCTTATCTTCAACTGATTCAACGTAATCACTTTTGATTTTTCCGTATACTTCAGCAAATGTGCGCAACTCGTCGAGAGGAAGTTGCGGTTTGGTGTTTTTTTCTGCAATCGCAGGGTAATTAAGACTTAAGGTAATACCCAATACAGCGCCAATAGTGATGAGGCTGATTTTTTCAAATTTTGAGCGCATGTAATAAAAATTCCTTAATCGACGTTACTTTGATGTATAAAAATATCTTGCGATATTATAGATTCGTTTATTCATTTGTAGCGGACTATTTTCGTGTTAGTTTTAGTCAGTTCACAATGATTTAAATAGTAAAAACAACAAAATTATAAGGACAATATGCAAAACACACAGCTTGAAATTGAATATTGTACTCAGTGTCGATGGTTGCTCCGTGCGGCTTGGCTAGCACAGGAGTTATTAACGACGTTCGAATCAGACATCAAGGGTTTGAGTCTAGTTCCTGGGACGGGTGGTATTTTTGAAGTGCGATTAAACGGAGAGGTGATTTTTTCTCGAAAAGAGCAATCACGCTTTCCTGAATCTAAAGAATTAAAACAGTTAGTACGCGATCGAATTGATCCAGATCGCGATTTAGGTCACAGCGATCGAACTACTTGATTGATTTTCCGCCATTAGCTTCGAGTGAAGCTAACTCTTTTGCATCTAAGCGGCGGGCTCCAGTAAAGCGTTTTGCCCAATATGAATCACCCATGTCAGTTACGCTAATTGCACTGCCAGCGCTTGGGGAATGAATGAAGCGGTTGTTGCCGATGTAAATACCAACGTGTGAGAAAGTTGATCTCACAGTATTAAAAAATACTAAATCACCAGGCTTTAATTCGCGTTGAGTGACTGTTTGACCTAATTGACTAATTGCACGAGCGCCATGAGGCAAGGTTAAGTTGGCCGCTTGTTGGAATACATAACGGACAAAACCGCTGCAATCAAAACCACCTTCAGGACTATTGCCACCATACTTATATTTCACACCAGTTTGACTAAGTGCGCTAAGAATAATCTCTTGTGCAGTCGCAGACCATGAGTTAGCACTGCGTGCAGGCGCAGTTTCTGTTTGTGCTTCAGGCGCATTGTTCTCGGCATCATCATTCAAGCCAAACAAACTGAAGTCAGCTGCATAAGCAGCTTGGCTTAGGCTTAAAACAACACCTAAAAATAGAGTTTTAATTTTCAACATTGGCGCATTTTAAAAGACTTCGACTTTAATTGCAAGCTGTAAGTGCTTGAATTGTTTATTGGAAGCCTATTTTTTCATGGACGTTTGATGGATTTTAGGCTGAATACAAGCCTGAAAACTGCTATAGTTTTGGCTCTATCTAAAGCCTTCATAGTGAATGAAAACTTCCCGCCGACACCTTGAATTACTTTCACCAGCAAAAAATGCCGATTATGGTATTGAAGCGATTAACCATGGTGCTGATGCAGTTTACATTGGTGGACCAGCTTATGGTGCACGTGCTAAAGCACCAAATACAGTGGCTGATATTGAACGCTTAGTAAAACATGCCCATCGTTATCATGCTGAAGTTTTTGTGACCTTAAATACAATCTTTCATGACAATGAACTCGAAGGTGCGCGAGAAATCGTTCAGCAACTTTATGAAATTGGTACAGATGCTTTAATTGTGCAGGATATGGGCTTATTAGAAATGGATTTTCCCCCTATCCAGCTGCATGCAAGTACGCAGACTGATATTCGCACAGTAGAAAAAGCACAGTTTTTAGATCAGGTAGGTTTTTCGCAAATTGTGTTGGCGCGTGAATTAGATTTAAAAACCATCCAGAAAATCGCAAATGCAACCACCTGCAATTTAGAATTTTTTGTGCATGGAGCTTTATGTGTGGCTTTTAGCGGGCAATGTTTTATTAGCCACGCACACACAGGGCGCAGTGCTAATCGCGGTGAGTGTTCACAAGAGTGTCGATTACCTTATCGATTAGAAGATGCGCAAGGCCGCGTGATTGGTAACGATAAACATTATTTGTCGATGAAAGATAACGACCAAAGCGCTAACCTCAGAGCATTGATTGATGCTGGAATTAGTTCTTTCAAAATTGAAGGTAGATATAAAGATTTGCCCTATCTCAAAAATGCGACAGCGCATTACCGTCAACTCATCGATGAGATTTTGAATGACATGCCTGAATACGCAAAAACGTCATCAGGGCTCACGACTTTTAGTTTTACCCCACAACCTGAAAAAACCTTTAATCGCAGCGCCACAGATTATTTTGTGAATGGAAGGAAAGCCGATATCGGTGCGTTTGATACGCCTAAATTTGCTGGCGAAGAAGTGGGTAAAGTCACTAAAGTTGGTAAAGATTATTTTGAAATGACCAGTACGATTGAGCTACATAATGGCGATGGATTATGTTTCTTTGATGTACATAAAGAACTGGTTGGGATGCGCATCAATACTGTGAATGGACAGCGATTAACACCAAACGAAATGCCGGAAGATATGCGTCGTGGCATGACGATATTTCGTAATCGCGATCATGCTTTTATGCGTTTATTAGAGAAAGATTCTGCTACGCGAAAAATTGATGTTGATTTGAATTTTTATGAAACACCAGATGGCTTTGCTTTGAGTGTCACTGATGAAGATGGTTGTAGTGCAACAGCGCTTATTCAGCAAGAAAAACAAGCAGCACAAAATTTAGAAAAAGCAGAAACTAATTTACGCGAGAATCTTACAAAATTAGGCGGCACAGATTTTTCATTGCGTGACCTCAAGTTGTCTATTTCTCAAGCTTGGTTTGTACCAGCCTCTGCTGTGAATGCACTACGTCGTGATGCGATTGAGCAATTAATTCAAGTGCGTCTTGTTAGTTATCAACGTCCAGCCAAAAAAGACCCTGTAGAACCACCTGCAATTTATCCTGAAGATACGCTCAGTTATCTGGCCAATGTTTACAATAAAAAAGCACGTGCTTTTTACGAAAAACACGGCGTTAAAATGATTGCGGCAGCCTATGAAGCCAATCAGGAGTTAGGTGAAGTCCCATTAATGATCACCAAGCATTGTCTTCGCTTTAGTCATGGGATGTGCCCTAAAGAAGCAAAGGGAGTGATTGGCGTTCAAGGTACTGTCACTGCTGAGCCGATGACCCTAATTAATGGCAACGATAAATTTACGCTGAAGTTTGACTGCAAGCCTTGCGAAATGCATGTGATGGGTAAGATTCGCAAACCTGTACTGCAAATGTCGCCGCCACAGCCTTTACAGTTTCATCCTAGACAAAAAGCGTAAGTTTTATTTTTCTACTTCTGCTGCAATAATCGCTAGGCTCTTCATATCAAAATAAAGTTCCACTTTTTTACCTTGTTTGTTACGACCATAAATCTCGTAGCAATGATTGTCTATCTTAAAAGTTTGGATGGAAAATCCCTCTTCTGTCAGCACCTGTTTTAATACATCAGCCTTGGTCTGCTCAGCCTCTGGATAGGCTGGACAATGAACTGCGGCTTGTGTTTGCAGACTCATGAGTAATAAAAGCACAGAAAAAAATCGGATTTTCATTAAACGTCTGCCCACATACGAATTAAATTATGATAATTGCCAGTGAGTCGAATCACTGCAGCGCTATCCCCATGCTGCTGGCGCAATGTCGAAATAGCAGCATCCATATCAAACAACAAGGTTCGTTGCGCGTCATCTCGAATCATGCTTTGTGTCCAAAAAAAGCATGCAATTCGAGCACCTTTTGTTACTGGGTTAACATGATGCAGGCTAGTGCCTGGATATAGCACCATGTCACCTGCGGGCAACTTTACCGATTGAACACCGTAGGTATCCTCAACAACCAATTCTCCGCCTTCATAACTTTCTGGTGGTGCGATAAATAAAGTTGATGAAATATCGGTGCGAACATGGTTCCCCGTCAGTGCATGGGTTCTGACAGCGTTATCAATATGTGCACCAAAATCCATGCCTTCGCGATATTGATTAAATAAAGGAGGGTAGATTTTTTTAGGTAATGCGGCCGAAAAGAATAGGGCGTTTCGACTCAGTGCTTGAAGAACAATTTTTCTAGCAGTTTCTGCGGAGGGTGATTCTTCAGGTAATTGCATATTCCGTTTTACTTGTGCTGACTGGGTGCCCGCTGTTACCTTGCCATCCACCCAGTCGCCTTTTGCCATCAGTTCTTGTAACTGCTTAAGCTCTTCAGGCGTTAATACATTAGGAATGTGCAATAACATAAAGATGTCCTTAGAATTTTAATTCAGTCGTCAAAATCACTGTACGACTATTGCCTGGCACACTAAAACCACCATTGTCATAAATCGCATCGTAATAAACTTTGTCTAGTAAGTTTTTTACATTCAGTTTAACAGCCCATTTTTTTTCTTCGTAAGCTAGCATGCTATCTAGACGAACATAGCCAGGTAAAGTGTTTGGAGAAAACTCTGTGAAAGCTGTGGTTGATGAGGGGACGTAACCAAATCTTTCACCTTTGGCTTCTAAGCCAAGTGCGAATTTCCATTTATCAGTTAATTTGTAAGTGCTCCAAATATTGAATGTGACGGGAGGGGTATTTCTTGCGCGCTGACCTTTATAACCTTCATAAGCTGAAGTAATCGCTCCAGTTGAGGCATTAACGTTTTTAGCCACTTCTAGGATTTTTGCATCCATAAAAGCAAGACCGCTAAAAACTTCCCATTTGTCGTTGATGCGTCCAGCTAATTCAAACTCTAAGCCATCTGTGCGACGCTTCTTAGTTAAAATTGCCGCTGTGGATTCTAAGTCAGTATTTCGCTCCCAATCTTTAGTGGTTCTATAAAGTGCGGTTCTAAAAGCTAAATCACCATCAAAGAATAACCATTTGGCACCCGCTTCCAATGTTTTACTTCGTTCAGCAGGCATTGGCGCTACTGTTAGTTGATAAAGATCGGCAGTAGGACTGAAAGAGTCACTCCAACTGAGGTAGTAGTGAGTCTCAGGGGCGTAGTGATATGACAATGCGCTGCGATAGCTATTCTCACCGTAACTTAATTTAGGGGAGGTTGCACTTGAGTAATCTGCGCGTAACTCATCTCTTCTCAGGCCAAATAACACATCCCATTTAGGCGCAATGGTGATGGTATCTTGAGCATAAACAGCGTAGTTATTAGCATCGAATTTTGTTGGTGTGTTGGTGCTTTCAACGCTAGAAAGATAGTACTGACCATTGGTTTGGCCATTAT
>JBEDFH010000028.1:0-9735 GCA_041175265.1 Pseudomonadota bacterium
TCTCAGGTTAATTGGCTTGTGCTTATGTAAGATTTAGACACACAGCGCGAAATGCATGGTGCTGCCGATTTTATTTTAAGAACACTTTAAGCCTACGGCCTATATTGGGATGGTGAAATCGTCTACCAAAGCAAAAGAAACGACTTATATCAATTTGCCTTAGATCAGCTAAATAATGGTGGGTGGAGTTATGCATGCAGCTGTTCACGTAAAGAAATTCAAGACTCCGCAATTGGTTCACAGTCAGGAATAGAGGGCATCATTTACCCTGGCACTTGCCGCGAAAAACACGTCATAAAAACACCGCATGCTATTCGGGTAAAAACCTTAGATCAAAATATTAGCTTTGAAGACCTGATTCAAGGCCATATCACTCAAAATCTCGCCAAACAGATTGGAGATTTTGTAGTAAAACGTGCAGATAATCTATTTGCCTACCAACTTGCTGTGGTGGTAGATGACCACTTACAAGGTATTACGCATATAGTAAGAGGCGCTGATTTACTAGATTCAAGCGCCAGACAAATTTACTTACAAAATCTGCTCGGATATCAACACATTCAATATGCACATATCCCTGCAGCGCATAATCGACACGGCGAAAAACTAAGCAAACAAACCTTAGCTCAAGCTATCACAGCCCAAGATGCCAGCAAAAACCTATACCAAGCCTTATGTTTTCTAGGGCAATCACCGCCAACTGATTTAAGCGCTGAAAAAACTGAGAAAATTTTAAACTGGGCGATGTGCAATTGGGATATTAGTAAGGTGCCAAAACAAAAAAGTGCCCAAATGTAAAAGTGGTAAAAACCGCCATGACACCTTAGATCTTGCATGACATGACGTGTTAAAATATTACCCATGACAGCCTATACCAAAGACCAAGACCAACTTTTCCGCTTTTTGTTTGATAACACACCAATTCGCGGAAACACCGTTAGACTCCACCAAACGTTCAACAATGCACTTCAACACGAGAGCTACCCTCCTGTTCTTCGTGCAGCCCTCGGTGAATTAATGGCCGCTGCAGCTTTATTAGCCGCAACACTAAAACTGGACAATGGCGCCTTAGTTTTACAAATACAAGGTAAAGGCCCTTTAAATTTACTTGTCGTTGAATGCAGTGCATCTTTACAAATGCGCGCAACAGCTAAATGGAAAGGCGAGCTAGAAAACCTGAGTTTTGTTGAATTAGTGGGCAACGGTCACTTTGTGATTACACTAGACCCAAAAGATGGAGGTCAAACCTATCAGGGCATTGTGCCTGTAGAAGGTGATAGCATTAGTGAAGTATTACAAAACTATATGCAACGCTCCGAGCAAATCGAAACCAGAATCTGGTTAGCTTGTGACCAAACCTCGGCTTCAGGTATGCTTTTACAAAAACTCCCTGACTTACCAGAACAAGATGCAGATGCCTGGGCAAGAACAGGTTTCTTAGCGGAAACACTAACAACAGAAGAGCTTATCAGCCTACCTGCTGAAACAATACTCACTCGCTTATTTCATGAAGAAGACGTACGTTTATTTGAACCGCGTCAAATCTCATTCCACTGCAGCTGCTCAAGAAAAAACGTGAGTAATATGTTAAAGATGCTAGGCCAAGAAGAAGTGGCCAGCATTATTCAGGAGCGCGGTGAAATTGAAGTGAACTGTGATTTCTGTAATGCTGCCTACGTATTTGACCCTGTCGATGCAGAGCAATTATTTGCGGCTGACCTTACACCGCCAACATCGAAATCAAAACACTAAATAGTTTGGCGCACTCGCTCAAACAAGCAAACTGATGCCGCTGCTGCCGCGTTGAGTGACTCGACCCCCGCTGCAATAGGAATTGTCACTTGATGCGTAGATGCTTTAATCATGGCATCACTCAACCCAGAACCCTCATTACCAATCGCAATTGCAGTAGGCTGACTTAAATCTAGATCGTACAAAGACTCACCACGAAGCGTCGTCGCTAAAACATTTCCAGCAAAGTTACTTGCCACATCAAGCAAATTAGCACGCTCCACAATAGGTAATACAAACTGAGCGCCCTGCCCCCCACGCAATGCTTTTGGCGACCACGCCTCAGTACATCCTTCTGACAAGTAAACCGCTTCAACCCCTGCTGCCGCTGCTGTACGCAACATGCTTCCAAGGTTGCCTGGATCTTGAATATCTTCCAGCATTAACGTGAATTTTGGATCGGCAACAGGCTCAATGACAGGCGTTTTAACTAAAGCAATAATGCCAGTAGGACTTGCAACTGGAGACAATTCCGCAAACATCAAGGTTGGGAACATCACTGTTGGGATGTCAGCCAATTGTTGAATTAAATGGCTCACCTCAGCAGTACTCTGACCTTCAGCAATCACAAGCAACTTTGGCTCACCAAATACTTCAAGATAGGTGTTCACCAGATGTGCACCATCTAACAAAGTTTCGCCAAGTTTACGGCGCTCGCGCGAGGACTCAGCAAGCTTTTTAAGTTGTTTAAAAAGAATGTTATCGCGAGAAATAATATGTTTGAATGTCATTGATATGTACTTAAACTTAACTGAGCTAGCATTTTAACTTAAACTGCTTTGATTCTTTAGAAAGACAAACACTACATACCATGATGAAACTTTACGGTTATCCACAAACCAGATCTGCTCGTGTTGCTTGGGCTTTAGAAGAAGCGAATGCCGAATACGAATATGAACTGATTAACCTACAAGCAGGGGAACATAAAAAACCTTCATTTTTAGCGATCAATCCCTTCGGTAAGATTCCAACCTTAATTGATAACGGACAAGTGATTAGCGAGTCTGCTGCCATTTGCACTTATGTTGCAGAAAAGTTTCCGGCAGCCAAACTGATTCCATCAGATACCAAATCTCGTGCTGAATATTTCCAATGGTTATTCTTTGTAGTTGCGGAACTAGAAGTCCATTTATGGACAGCTGCAAAGCATGAGCGCTTTCTACCAGAGGATAAAAAAATACCTGCAGTTGCCAAGACCAGCTATTGGGAGTTTGAAAAAGCAGCCGCTGTTTTAAGTGCTCATCTGAATAGTCATCAATACTTAGCTGGCAATCATTTTAGTGCCGCAGATATTATCTGCGTTTCAGTATTACATTGGGCGCATCATGTCAAAATACCGCTTAATGAAACCTTGCTCAGCTATATGCATAGACTTTCAGATCGCCCAGCATTAACAAAAGCTCGCAAACGCGAAGCTGAAGCAGTTTAAGGACAAACCATGATGAACGATAAAGAACTAGTCGCTTTTGAAGCCGCAAAACTAGCAACAAATGGGATGTTAATTGGCTTAGGAACTGGCTCAACCGCCAACTATTTTATTGAGCACCTTGCTAAACGCCAAGCGGAGGAAGGTTTAAAAATCAGCACCATAGCGAGCTCAACGATTAGTGCTATCAAAGCAGAAGCCTGCGGGCTTAGCCTTGTTGCCATCAACCAAGTAAAACAGATTAATTTATATGTAGATGGCGCAGATGAAATTACCCCTAATTTAACGCTGCTTAAAGGTCGTGGCCAAGACCTCGTAATGGAAAAGCTACTCGCGCAAGCTGCCGATCAGTTCATCGTGGTCGCAGATAAAAGCAAACTCGTGAATTTTATTGGCGAAAAATTTATCATTCCAGTTGAAGTCATGCCTAATGCTTGGCGCA
Source organism: Pseudomonadota bacterium (assembly GCA_041175265.1). Lineage (GTDB taxonomy): Bacteria > Pseudomonadota > Gammaproteobacteria > Burkholderiales > Methylophilaceae > Methylopumilus_A. The sequence continues at coordinate 3,660 of JBEDFH010000028.1, forward strand.
TTGTTAAGAGTCACCTAGAAAAAAACGGTGCAGAAGGCGATATTCGACTCAATAGTCATCAAGACAACATTGCAGTTACAGCTTCTGGAAATTATGTACTTGATATGCGCTTTCCAAGAAATATGGATGACGAATCCCTCAACACTTTGCTAAATAACATCCCTGGTGTGGTTGAACATGGCGTGTTCTACAAACTTGCAGACAAAATATTGATTGCGGATCAAGGAATTGTGAGTTCGATGTAAGCTGCATTGCCGTTATAATAGCAAGATGGCTAAAAAATTAACGATAGAACGCATTCTTCATTCCCAAGGCTTTGGCTCACGCAAAGCATGTCGCATGATGGTGAGACACAACTGGGTCAAAGTCAATGGCGTAGCCTGCGAAGATCCTTTTGCGGAGTTTGATACAGACAATCTAAAATTTACTGTTGACGATGAACCATGGGAGTATCGCGAACAAGCGTATCTCATGCTGCATAAACCTAGTCATTACGAATGCTCACATAAAACGATACACCACCCTTCGGTATTTAGCTTATTCCCCACACCACTCATTGAACGTGACGTCCAGTGTATCGGGCGTTTAGATGAAGATACTACCGGGCTGATATTACTCTCAGATGATGGCCAGTTTATTCATCGACTCAGTTCACCAAAATGGAAAGTGCCTAAAGTTTACGAAGTCACATGCAAACACAAAGTAGACGATGCCCAAATTGCTGAACTACTAAAAGGTGTTCAATTAATTGATGAGCCAACACCTATCGCAGCATTAGCCTGCAGCAAAATCTCAGATACTGTTATTCACATGACGCTGGCCGAAGGTAAATATCACCAAGTTAAACGCATGTTGGCAGCTATTAGCAACCGAGTTGAAGCGCTAAAGCGTATTAAAATAGGTGAAGTTGAATTACCTAAAGATTTAGCGCCAGGTGAATGGCGCTGGCTAACAGCTGAAGAATTACATGCGCTAACCCACACTGAAAAACTTTAAATTAAACCGCAACGTTAATTTACTAGCTAATAAGCCAATACTCCGTATAATCAACGCTTCCCTGTGGCATGCCAATCAGCCCAGCGGCCTACAGGCGCAATAGCGCCAACACTTTTATTTATTATTCGTTTGTCTCGATTGGTGTTGTCCTAAGACAACAGACCCACTTATAAATCTCCTTTAAGGAATTTACATTGTCTTCAGAAGTTATTAATACAAGCACAAATTTTAATGATTTGGGCTTATCAGAACCTATCCTTCGCGCCATTAATGACGCAGGCTACACCACACCAACACCGATTCAGGCGAAAGCAATCCCACAAGTACTGAGCGGTGGCGATTTACTGGCTGGCGCACAAACTGGAACTGGCAAAACCGCTGGCTTCACGTTGCCTATTTTGCACATCCTGAGTCAAAAACCGGTAACAGATTTAAGCAAAGGTCGCCCACGCTGCCTAATGCTCACCCCAACACGTGAACTAGCCGCTCAGATTGAAGAGTCTGTAAAAACTTATGGTAAATATTTACCACTCACGTCTACGGTCATTTTTGGTGGTGTAAATATCAATCCGCAAATTTCACGACTTAGAAAGCCACTAGACATCTTGGTGGCAACGCCAGGCCGATTACTAGACCTTGCCAATCAAAAGGCTGTAGATCTATCAAGTGTCGAAATTTTGGTACTAGACGAAGCAGATCGCATGTTAGACATGGGTTTTATTCGCGATATTAAAAAAGTACTAGCACTCCTACCAAAAGCGCGTCAAAACTTATTATTCTCAGCAACCTTTTCAGATGAAATTAAAGCGCTTGCAGATGGCCTACTCCACAACCCTGGCTTTGTAGAAGTTGCTCGCCGCAACACGGCATCTGAACTTGTTGAGCAAACTGTGCATATGATTAGCCAAAGTTTTAAACGTGAACTAGTCAGTCACCTTGTGAAGCATAACAACTGGCAACAAGTTTTAGTATTTACACGAACCAAACATGGCGCTAATCGATTAGCCGAAAAACTCATCAAAGACGGTATTGAAGCCGCTGCAATTCACGGCAACAAAAGCCAAGGCGCTCGAACCAAAGCCTTAGCCCAGTTTAAAGATGGCACAGTTAAGGTGCTGGTTGCCACTGACATTGCTGCACGTGGTTTAGATATCGATCAATTGCCGCAAGTGATTAATTTTGAATTACCTAATGTGCCAGAAGATTATGTGCATCGAATTGGCCGGACTGGTCGTGCAGGCGCAAGTGGCGCAGCCGTTTCACTGGTAGACAGAGAAGAGTTAAAACTGCTTAAAGATATTGAAAAGCTGATTAAACGCGAAATTCCAAAGGTGCCAGCCGAAGGTTGGGTTCAGCCAGAAAAAGCAGAACCTGAGGCACCTCGTGCCCCAAGACAGCAGCAACGTCGCCCACAATCAAATGGCTCCGCAAACAACAATCGAAACAAACCCAATAATAAAGGCTCAAATAAGGCGGCAACCGTTCGCCATGATAAAGCGCCCAATGAAAATAAAGGCAAGCCATTATCTGAAGCAGCTCGTCACCAAGCGATGCCACAACCTGCTTTATTTGCTCCTAAGCCTCAAGGTCAAAATAGAAACCCAAATGGCAGAAACACAAATACTGGGAATCCAAACCGAAATACAGGATCAAACAATAATCGAGGCGGTAGTCGTGGCGGCCATGCCGGCGGCGGTAGTCGCGGGCGTTAATTAGCAGAAAGGATTGATATGTTTATTAAAAAATGGATTGTGCTTGCTGTACTTTTTTTGTTTGCTTGCACTGGCGACGATGCTCATTACAAGGCAGTTAATGGTTTTGAGTCTGAAAAATACTTAGGTGTCTGGTATGAAATCGCTAGACTAGACCACAGTTTTGAACGCGGCTTAGATCAAGTCCATGCCACTTACAGTAAGCGAGAAGATGGTGGACTGAAAGTTGTGAATCGTGGCTTCGACACCAAAAAACAAAAGTGGAGTGAAGCGATTGGAAAAGCTTATTTTGTTGAAACGCCTGATGTTGGACGATTAAAAGTATCTTTTTTTGGGCCATTTTATGGGGCATACACCATCATTGAGCTGGATAAAACTTCTTACAGCTACGCATTAGTGACTGGTGGTAAAAATTACCTATGGATATTGTCTAGAACGCCACAGATGCCTTACATCGTTAAACAACAACTTATTTCACAAGCGAAAGAATTAGGATTTGAAACGGACAAATTAATTTATCCGATTCAAAAATAATCAATACAGTTTCATTGGCGTGAGCTTAAACCCAGCTTGGCGCAGGCGATTCAATATTCCTGTCTCGCCTGCCAAGTGTGATGCACCAACCGCCGCAAATACACGATGCTCCTTAGCTTGAGCAAGCATCCCTCTAGTCATACCTTCATTACGCTCATCAATCAGTTTGACGCGCATTTTTTCCCATAAAGCCTTAGGCAACATGTTGCCTGTAATACTGTCATCTAACTTGGTCTAGGTCTTCTGATTGATAAGTTTTGAGTAAAGCCTCGTAATCCAACACCTTGTCTTTATTGTTTCTTTTTAAAACAGCACGTAACATCAATAGTTGTTCTTCCAAGGTAATACTATCTAACACTGAAAAATGTGCTTGGGTTGCTTCTAAACCCAAAACCATTTTATTTTGGTCTTGTGCTTTTGCCATTAATAACTCATCCATGGAATACAGCGACTTAGGTTTTGGTAAATCAAAAATAACCGCCAACAACCAAGGCTTCATTTTCATTGCCGCTTCAATATGCATGCTATGAAAATCTGCGAGCTCTCTTACTTGATCAAACTCTTTTTCAGTCAAATACTCAGCAACCGTTCCCTGCTTCATTAAAAACACAGAAGGATTGCGAGGTGGCAAAGTTTCCATCATAAACACATCAGTCTGCGCGAACGCTTCAAGCAGTTTAGGTGAAAACTCTGTCACTCTTGGGTCGTCTGCATGTATCGTACCAAGCAAATAACTCAACTTACCCTCAGCTGACTCAACCTGCCATAACAAACCCTGATCAGCTGCTACACTGAGCTGTGAAAAGGAAAGAAAACCAAATAAGAAAAAAACTTGAAAGTAACGAGAAATGATGCGGCGCACGATAGACCCTAATTAAAGAAAAGTTAAAGTTGTGACCATACTTTATAGCCACGGTTCAAAACTTTTATTGAGATGCCTCTGATTAACGACTGCGACGGATAGGTTTGGCTTGCACAAGCTTCTTACCTGCTGGTAAAGGCTTACGCGCCACAACACGTGGGGGTGTTTTATCCAATGGTTGCCATGCTGGAATTAGGCAGTTTTTGCCGCTACCAATCAAATCTGCACGTCCCATGTTTTTAAGCGCTTCACGCAGCATCGGCCAATTATTAGGATCATGATAACGAATGAAAGCTTTATGCAGTCTACGCACACCTCCCGCACGCGGAATCGGCACTTCCTCACTCTCGTCAGTAACCTTGCGTAGAGGATTTTTTCCAGAATGATACATCGCCGTCGCCATCGCCATTGGTGTTGGCGTGAATGTTTGAACTTGATCCAATCTAAAATCATTACGCTTGAGCCATAAGGCTAGATTTAACATATCTTCATCCGTTGTACCTGGATGAGCCGCAATAAAATATGGAATCAAATATTGCTTCTTGCCCGCTTCTTTTGAAAAACGTTCAAACATCTCTTTGAATTTATCGTATGAACCCATCCCTGGCTTCATCATTTTCGACAGCACGTTTTCTTCAGAATGCTCAGGCGCAATCTTCAAATACCCACCTACGTGATGCTGCACTAACTCTTTGACATATTCAGGAGATGTCACCGCCAAGTCATAGCGCAAGCCAGAGCCAACCAGAATTTTTTTAATCCCTTTGATACTTCGCGCTTTACGATAAAGCTGAATTAAGGCCGAATGATCGGTATTGAGATTTTCACAAATACCCGGGTAAACACAAGAAAGTTTACGGCAAGATTTTTCAATCGCTTCTGATTTACAGGCCATGCGATACATGTTGGCAGTTGGTCCACCCAAGTCAGAAATGACACCAGTAAACCCTTCTACCTTATCGCGAATTTCTTCGACTTCTTTCAAAATACTTTCTTCAGAGCGACTTTGAATGATCCGGCCTTCATGCTCAGTAATAGAACAGAACGTACAGCCACCAAAACAGCCACGCATAATATTGACTGAAAAACGAATCATCTCCCAAGCTGGGATTTTGGCGTCACCATAAGCTGGATGAGGCTTACGTGCATAAGGCAAGTCATACACATAATCCATTTCTTTTGTGGTGAGTGGAATTGGCGGTGCATTCAACCAGACTTCACGATCCCCGTGTTTTTGTATTAAAGCACGAGCATTGCCAGGATTCGCTTCTAAATGCAGCACGCGTGAGGCATGGGCGTAAAGCACAGGGTCATTAGCCACTTCTTCATAACTGGGTAAACGGACTACTTGCATACTACGATCCGCTTTAGGTTTACGCACTATTTGTATCGCTTGCGTGCCTTCAGGTAAGACCGCTTCATCTTTTTTAGCTTCCGTCTCACAACTTGTGCCTGCGCCCATTTTCATTTCATAGGGATCGGTATGTTCCTCAACCTTACCAGGACGGTCTAGATTCGTTGATGCAACCTCTTGCCAACCTTCTGGAATTTTTTTACGTAAAAATGCAGTACCACGAATATCCGTAATTTCAGAGACTTTTTCACCACGCGCAATGCGATGACTTAACTCAATTAGTGCACGTTCAGCATTACCATAAAGCAAAATATCCGCTTTCGAATCAACCAAAACTGAACGCCTAACTTTGTCTGACCAATAATCATAATGGGCGATACGGCGCAAACTCGCTTCAATACTACCTATCACTAAAGGCACATCAGAAAAGGCTTCTCGGCAACGTTGCGAATAAACCAGCACGGCACGATCAGGGCGTTTACCAGCAACTGCGCCTGGCGTATACGCATCATCAGATCGTATCTTACGGTCGGCGGTATAGCGATTCACCATGCTATCCATATTGCCGGCAGTAATACCAAAATAAAGGTTAGGCTTACCTAGCGCTTTAAAAGCATC
>JBEDFH010000029.1:0-7046 GCA_041175265.1 Pseudomonadota bacterium
CGCTGATGTCTGGGAATTTTGGCGTAAGCATCCTGCTCTAGAAAATTCGGTTGATTTTATTACCGTTCATATACTGCCGTATTGGGAAGACAACCCTCAATCGATTGACCATGCGCTCGAGCACACATCCAATGTGATGAATCTGCTTGCGCAAACTTTTGAAAAACCTATTTTGATTGGTGAAACTGGCTGGCCGTCAATTGGAAGACAACGACAAGAGTCAGAACCAAGCTTAATTAATCAGGCAAGTTACATCAGAGGATTTTTAGGATTAGCTCAAGAAAAAAACTGGCAATACAATCTTATTGAATCGATGGATCAACCTTGGAAACGAAGTCTCGAGGGCACTGTGGGCGGATACTGGGGCATTTACACCAACGATTTAAAGCCTAAATTTCCGTTTACAGGTGATGTAACAGCCCGTCAAGACAGCTTAAATGTGGCAATCATCGCCTGTCTAAGCGCCCTTCTGTTTACAGTTTTAGCTTATGTATTAAATGAACGTAGAAAATCTGCTTTTGCTGCAATAGCTTCACTTGGTGCAGTCACTGGCTTGTCGACCATGCTGCAATCAGAATATCTAATGGCGGCGTCCAGAATCGGCCAAGAATGGGTGACCTTGGGCGGATTAAGTTTATTGAGTAATTTATTAGCACTGAGCCTGATTTGGACAATATCAAAACCAACCGCCAACAATCTAACTTTACTTAAAATCGGACTGACCATATTTTTATTATCAGCTTTAATCGGAAGCGGATTATTGATTGTAGATGGTCGATATCGTGACTTTGCAGTAAGTCTCTATTTGCTAGCTGTGCTTGAGCTATCGATTGGATTGCTATTGCTTAAGTGTGACATTAGACCTAAGCATAAAATTTATCACCTGCTGAACGCCGCGCTTATAGGCGGTGCACTATATTGTGTTTATTTAGAGCCTATGAATGTACTCACTTACATTTGGCTCGTTCTAAATATTTTCATTGTTTTAGCCGCATGGCCAAAAAAATCAACTAATCATCAATAGAAATCCTCGGTAACTTTATGATCGTATTTGTTAAGCGTTATGTAGGCCCCCTAGCCTTTGCTGCGATGATGGCACTTATTCATTTTGGTATTTGGAGTATTTCCAATCGATCATTACCAGTCATGAATGCACCATCGATTGTCAATGGATTCGCTTACAGCGGCTTCCAAGAAGATCAAAGTCCGCTTGAAAAAGAATACCCAAGCACTGCAGAGTTAGAGCAAGATCTAAAAATCCTCAAACCTCTGACAAATCGTATTCGTATTTATGGTGCATTGGAAAACAGCGAGGTAACAGCCCTCGCATCCAACCTAGGCTTCCATGTTACAGCTGGTGCATGGTTAGGTAGCGATGAGAATGCGAACAGGCGAGAAATAGAAGCTCTCAAAAGTAAAATTAAGAACTATCCACGTATTGAACGTGCAATCGTTGGCAATGAGGTTTTGTTAAGAAATGATTTAGAACCTGAAGCGCTATTTAAATACTTAGATGAAGTAAGAAGATCAACTTCTTTACCGATTTCAACAGCAGAGCCTTGGCACGTCTGGCTTAAAAATCCTGATTTAGTCAAACATGTGGACTATATCGCAGTACATCTTTTGCCATACCATGAAGGCGTCCCTGTAGAAAAAGCGGTAGATTATTCCTTGGAGCGTTACAACGAACTGATGGAAGCGTATCCACGTAAAAAAGTGGTTATCACTGAAATTGGCTGGCCTAGCCATGGCCCGACATTAGGTGCCGCAGTAGCATCTGATGTTAATCAAGCTAGATTTGTCCGTGAGTTTTTAGCTAAAACAGCTCACAAAAATTATGATTATTACCTCATGGAAGCCTTCGATCAGCCGTGGAAGCAAAAACTTGAAGGCTGGGCTGGCGCTTACTGGGGGATGTTTGATGCAGAGCGTAACGAAAAATACTCTCTTCAAGGCGCGGTGCCCAAAGATGATCGTTGGGAAGAAAAAGCACTTTGGGCGAGCTTATTAGCTTTCTTACCAATTGCTTTTATCGCTTTCCGATTCAGACATTGGGGCTTAGGTGGACGATTCTCAATGGCCGTATTACTACAAGCCTGTATCACCACATTGGTGGTTGCATGGAACTTGCCTGGTGATTATTACTATACCCTGCGTGATTTCATTGTATTGATTGCCTTAATCATAGGCATGGGGCTCACTTCAGCCGTATTAATGATTTACGGTGTTGAATTTAGTGAGGTGATGTTTAAAGGTGGTTGGAAACGTGCTTACAAACGAGCAAAACCGCTACCTGCCGACAAAGAGCTATTCGTATCAATTCACCTTGCCTGCTATAACGAACCACCAGAAATGGTCATCATGACGATTGATAGCTTGGCAAAACTCAACTACACCAACTATGAAGTGATTGTGGTTGATAACAATACAAAAGATGAGGCGAAATGGAAGCCATTAGAAGCCTATATAGCGAAGATGCCTTCAAATTTCAAATTCTTCCATTTGCCACAATGGCCTGGATTTAAAGCTGGCGCACTCAATTTTGCTTTAGATCAAACCAGTCCCAAAGCACAAGTAGTCGGCGTAGTAGATGCGGATTATGAAGTAACTTCAGATTGGCTATCCGACTTAGTTCCACATTTTATGGATGCTAAAGTCGCTGTTGTGCAAGCACCTCAAGCCCACAGAGACTGGGAAAACAACTTCTTCCGCCGCATGAGCAACTGGGAATTCGAGGGCTTCTTCCGTATTGGCATGCATCATCGTCATGAACGTAACGCGCTTATTCAGCACGGCACCATGACGCTTGTTCGCCATCAACCCCTCATTGATAGTGGAAAATGGTCAGAATGGTGTATTTGTGAAGATACCGAGCTTGGCCTACGCTTACTAGAAAGTGGTTATGAGCTTCGCTACATAGACGACACATTCGGTCGTGGTTTAACACCATCTGACTTTAAGGCATTGAAGTCACAACGGTTCCGTTGGGCTTTTGGTGCAATGCAAATTCTTAAACACCACCTACCGAAACTGCTTGGCGATTCTACGCTTACCTTTGGTCAGCGCTATCATTTCTTAACAGGATGGTTTGGCTGGTTGGGTGACGCGTTGCAATTGATTTTCACAATAGGTTCTATTGCATGGACAATTGCGATGCTTGCTTTCCCTACCGCATTTAGCTTACCTGTGAGCATCATGATCACACCTATTCTCTGCTTCCTCATCATCAAAGCAGCATTAGGCCCTGTGCTCTATAGAAAGACCATGAATTGTAGCTGGAAAGACATATTTGGAGCCTCGCTAGCAAGTCTAGGTTTATCTCACGCCATTGCACGAGGCGTTATGATGGGTATTATAAAAAAAGATGGTGTCTTTAAAGTCACTGCAAAAGGCAAAGCCAAAATTAACAAACTAGAAATTCTCAATCCAATTGTTGAAGAGTTTAGTTTGTTATCAGCATTGATTGTTTGCAGTCTAGCGATGCTTATCACGCGAGGGTTCACTAACATTGATGCTCAGCTTTGGGTCACGATGCTGACATTGCAAGCATTGCCATATGGAAGCGCTGTTGCTTGCCAATTTATTGCACAAAGACCTGATAGTAAATAGCGATAGCAATCTATTAAGAAGCCATAAGATTCATTTTACAAATCCAATCGCACTTAAAATAAATTATAATGTTGGAAAACCAACTTAAATTAAAGCATGACTAATCCTACACATACGCCTGCATGGCACACATTAAACGAACACTTCAAAGAGATATTTCCGCTACAAATGCGGGATTTATTTGCAGAAGATCCTGAACGATTTAATAAATTCTCATTACACTTCAATGACTTTCTTCTGGACTACTCAAAACAGCGCATTACTGAAGAAACGATGGCTTTACTGTTTCAACTTGCGAGAGAAACCGAAGTTGAAGCTTGGCGTGAACGCATGTTCACTGGAGAAAAAATCAACTTCACCGAAGAACGCGCTGTGCTTCACACCGCCCTTCGCAATCGTAGCAACACGCCTGTGTATGTTGACGGCAAAGATGTCATGCCTGAAATTAATCGCGTTCTTGCGCAAATGCGTACATTCAGCGACAACGTTCGTCATGGCAAATGGTTAGGCTATACCGGTAAACGAATTACTGATGTTGTTAACTTAGGAATTGGCGGATCAGATTTAGGTCCCGTCACGGCATGTACAGCACTCAAAGCTTATTCAAGTCCTGATTTGCAAGTACACTTTGTATCGAATATCGACGGCGCGCATTTAGCACAAACATTAGAGCTATGTAATCCTGAGACGACGCTCTTCATCGTAGCTTCAAAAACATTTACTACGCAAGAAACCATGACCAACGCAAGATCTGCACGAACATGGTTTATTCAATCTGCAAAAGATCAAGCACATGTTGCTAAGCATTTCGTAGCTCTTTCTACTAATGCAGAAGCTGTTCAAGAGTTCGGAATTGACACATCGAATATGTTTGAATTCTGGGATTGGGTTGGCGGACGCTATTCGTTATGGTCAGCGATTGGTTTGTCTATCGCACTTTATATTGGCATGGATAATTTTGAATCCTTGCTCGAAGGTGCACATGAAATGGACAACCACTTCAGAACTGCTCCATTAGAAAAGAATATGCCAGTAATTATGGCGATGCTAGGTATTTGGTATAACAACTTCTTTGATGCCGAGACCTATGCAATTCTGCCTTACGATCAAGGCTTATCACGCTTTGCAGCCTATATGCAGCAAGGTGACATGGAAAGTAACGGTAAATTTGTGAATCGTGCTGGTGAACGCATTGATTACACAACAGGCCCAATTATTTGGGGTGAAGCTGGCACCAACGGTCAACATGCGTTTTATCAACTGATTCACCAAGGCAACAAGCTGATTCCTTGCGATTTCTTAATGCCGCTTCGAAGCCAATATGCAATTGGCGAACATGGTGATGAGCATCACAAAATTTTAGTATCGAATATCCTTGCTCAAACGAAAGCGCTAATGCAAGGCAAAACGGCGAAAGAAGCCAAGCTTGAATTAGAAGAGCAAGGTGTACCACACCACCTCATCATGAATTTATTACCGCACCGCGTATTTGGTGGCAACCGCCCAACTAATACTTTATTAATTGATGAGCTTAACCCTAAAAGCTTAGGTAAATTAATTGCTTTATATGAACATAAAATCTTTGTTCAAGGGATCGTATGGAACATCAACTCATTCGATCAATGGGGTGTGGAGTTCGGGAAGCAAATTGCTAAAAAGATCCTACCTCAGTTATCAGGCAAGGAAAAAGTAACTGACCATGATGGTTCAACAAACAATCTAATCAATTACTTCAAACAAAAAACACAGCACTAAAAATTTTGCACCAAATAAAAAAGGCAGAGATCATTCTCTGCCTTTTTTTATTACCTTAATCTAAATTAATGCAAAGAGACGCTTTTAAATAAAGACTGGGTCATTGATGCGCCTAAACGCTTGGCAACACGATCAGCAAAGTCTTCATGACTCGTAAAATCAACGACGTTAGGCTCTTTAATCACTTCACGCGCAACGTAGTCCATGCTACCCAAGCCGTCAGCAAGTCCCATTCTGATGCCAGCTTCTCCGCTCCAGAATAAACCACTAAAGGTTTCAGGCGTTTCTTTAAGACGATTACCACGTCCTTCTCTAACCACAGCAATAAATTGCTGATGGATTTCATTCAACATTTTTTGCGCAAGCACCTGATGTTTAGGATTGACTGGAGAAAAAGGATCTAACATTGCTTTATTCTCACCGGCAGTCATTAAACGACGCTCAACACCAAATTTCTGCATGGCGCCAGTAAAGCCAAAACCATCCATTAATACGCCAATAGAACCAATAATACTTGCCTTATCGACATAAATTTTATCTGTGGCAACCGCAATGTAATAACCACCAGACGCACATATATCTTCCACCACAGCATAAACTGGGATATTAGGGTGGAGCTTACGTTGTCGCCTGATTTCATCGTTGATGATACCCGCTTGCACAGGACTGCCGCCCGGGCTGTTAATACGAAGAATGACTCCTTTAGTATGTTTATTTTCATAAGCTTCTTGCAAGCTAGAAATAACAGAATCAGCATTCACCTGATCTACACCAATTTCACCTTGAAGATCAATCAGTGCCGTATGGGAACTAGTGCTACGAGTGGAATTGCCACCTATCCAATTCAACATGTAGAAAAGAATTAAAAATAAGTAAACAAAAGTCAGTGTTTTAAACAAAACACTCCAAAAACGATTTCGTTTTTGTTCCTTTATTGCAGTTAAAGCAATATTTTCTATTGCTTCACGTTCCCAATGAGCATCATTCAATTTCTTATCGGCCATCAAATTCTCTTTTCAGTATTAAATAACTTACAAACTGCACTTATGATATCAAAAAATTACTAAGTACTTATTTTTATGAAACTTATGTGTTATCTCTTAACCATAGACTCAAATGCTCAAATTGATCAAAATGTGCCAAAGGTTGATGAGGTAGCAATCTTTCTAGAGGATGCGCACCAAAAGTCACAGCAAGGCTTTTTACATTTGCGTTCTGCGCCATTTGCAAATCGAAGCTAGTATCTCCAACCATCAATGTACGCTCAGGGCTTGCCGCCACCTCATCCATTAAATCTAAAATCATTTGCGGATGTGGCTTTGAGTGGCATTCATCAACGCAACGAGTCGCAATAAAATGATGCTTAATCCCGCTTTTATCCAATGCTCTATTGAGTCCCTGACGGCCCTTTCCTGTTGCAACCGCCAGAGAAATGCCTTTATTGACTAGATGCTCAACCGTTTCAGCAGCACCATCAAATAGCGGTATGGATTGCTCACCTTGGCCATAATGATACGTATAGCGGGCAGTCATTTGCGTTAATTGTGCATCTGGAATTTTCCCAAACAAATCATATACCGCCTCTCTGAAGCCAAGGCCAATAATACCGCTTGCAGCTTCCTGGCTAGGCTCACTCAACCCCACTTCCACGCTCGCTTTACAAATAGCATCTACAATTAGTT